>DAOVFE010000303.1 GCA_030673085.1 Anaerolineales bacterium
TATTATCACTGCTGGGCCTTGCGATTGCCGGCCCAGTGGCAGACCGGCTGGAGGTACGCATTTGGTATATTGCCGGCGGTGTGGTTTGCATGCTGATGGGACTAGCCGGATTTTTTGTGCCGGCGATCATTAATCTGGAAAAGAATAATGGCAATCGCTTGTCTGAGCCAGAGAAAGTTGAAGACGCGCCGCAAATTTAATAATCGGTGACCAACAGAGCGCTAATGGTTGCTTTCGCCTGCACAACGGATGTCAAAGAGCCTTCATAAAGATTGAGCTGGTAGTGCCCTGCAGAATCGAAACGCAGAGAAGGCATTGATACGGTTTTGGGGACTGCTATGTACCCGTATGATTCTTAGACCCTGCTGAGGACCTCGGGGCTGATCGGGAGCGACTTCGCTCGGATGCGGGTGGCATCGTATATTGCGTTGGCAATTGCGGCCGCCGTCGGAACAAGGGTTATCTCTCCGATACCCTTAGCCCCAAATGGGCCACTCTCCTCCGGCACTTCCAGGATGATGCTCTTGAGAGTCTGTGGCATATCCATAGCAGTAGGCATTAGATATTCGCTCAGGCTGCTTACCCAGGTGCCGTCTTGTTTGAGCGCCATGTTCTCTGAAAGGGCATAGCCAAGCCCCATAGAGACTCCTCCCTCGATTTGCCCTTCAACTCCAATCAGGTTGATTACCTTGCCCACATCATTAATAGCGACTATCTCTTTCACTTCCACCTTGCCAAGCTCGGGGTCAACTTCGACCCTCGCAACCTGGGCGCCGAAACAGAACAGGACATGCGGCATGCCAACCGGGAGGTGGCCCGGTGTCTCTTCGCCGTACGGGAAGCTGAAGACGCCCAACCCCTGGATGATCCGGTCTTCCTCTACAGCTCGACTGATGAACTCTGCCGCGGGAAGCCCTTTCTTATCCGGCTGGTCCTGCTGGTAAATAGTTCCACGCTCATAGTGCAGTTTGTGCTTAGGGACCTTCAAAACGCGAGAGGCTTCCTCCAGCAGTGCATTAATCGCTTCTCGCGCAGCGATTATGATCGAATTGCCGACCAGGTAAGTCATCCGCGAAGCGCAGGTGATACCGCCATCAGGGGAACGGCCGGTATCGATTTCGGCTACATCAACTTGGGAGATGTCAATTTCAAGAGCTTTAGCGGTGATTTGAGCGGCTGCTATTGAAAGACCCTGGCCGAGATCTGGGGCGCCAATCCACAGCAGGACACGTCCATCAGGCAGCCATTCAATCCGATTGGCGCTGTCGTCAGGCACTCGGAAGCCAAGCCCCATCGTTTGCATTGCCAGTGCAAATCCAACTCCGCTAACTTTACCGGGGACAGCCGGAGCAATTCGCAACCGCTCGCGCTCCTGTTCAACTTTATCAAGGATTTTCCCCAGGCTTTCGGCTTGGTTTACTTTAACCCTGGTATAAGCCCGATCGCCGGGTTGCCAGATGTTCTTGCGACGCAGTTCGGCTGGGTCTAATTCCAGCTTCTCGGCGAGCATATCCATCAAGCTTTCATAAGCGAAGTTGGTTTGGGGACTGCCAAAACCGCGCATCGCTCCGCCAATTGGACTATTGGTATAGACAACATAGGTGTCGGTTTTAATATGCGGAATGCGATACGGACCGGGGATTGTTTCAGCCAGCAGTGAACCGACAGCCGGTCCATAGGATGCATAGGCGCCGGTGTCGAGATAGACCTCGGCTTGGAGAGCGGTCAATGTGCCATCACGTCTTGCGCCAAGACGGTAATGTAGGAATGCCGGATGGCGTTTAGGATGAGCCAGAAATGATTCTTCGCGCCGGTTAATCGGCCGCACCGCGCCTTTAATCTTCCAGGCACCAAGCGCGGCGAGGATATGCAAGCTGGAGTCCTCTTTTCCTCCAAATGCACCCCCAATCGCCGGCACCTTGACCTGAATTTTTTCCTCCGGAAGGCCAAGCACATGACCGATCATCCGGCGATCGGTAAACGGCTCCTGTGTGCTAACCCAAACCGTCATTGTGCCATCTTCATGCCATTCAGCAGTAGAGGATTCAATTTCCAGGTAGCCCGGGTAGACACGCGGTACATGAAATGTTTCATCTAGAATAACCTCAGATTCAGCGAATCCCGGCACAATGTTGCCCTGGCTTATTTCATAGTGGGACACAAGGTTGCCGGAGTCATGGACCAGGATCGCATCACCGGCAAGAGCCTCTAGGGGATCGAAAACCGCATCCATCACTTGGTATTGAACCTTGATTGCATCCCGGGCGCGTTGGGCGATCTGAAGGCTCTTGGCGATCACGAGAGCAATCGGCTCACCCATAAATCGGACCTTTCCATCGGCAAGAATAGGACGGTCTTCAATCAGCTCCCCATAGTAGAGCTTACCGGGAATATCTTTGGCAGTAAGGATGGCATCCACACCGTCTATCGCGAGAACATCCCGAGAATCGATTTTAATAATGCGCGCATGGTGATGCGGTGAGCGTAGAACGACGGCGTAATGCAGATTCTCGAAAGCAATATCATTCACATAGCGTGCAGCGCCGGTCACCTTGGTCCAGGCATTTTTCTGCAGTTCAGTTTTGCTCATACTCTTGTTCTGAGTCAGCATACATCTCCTCCGCTGCTTGTTGAACGGCTCGGATAATTTTTGAATAGCTGGCACAATGGCCGAGGCTACCCGAAAGCGCTCGGCGGATGGCGCGCTCATCTGGATTATTATCGCGTTCTAGTAACGCTTTGGCAATTATTAATCATTCCCGGCGTACAGAACCCGCGTTGGGCCGCCCTATTTTCTTCGAAGGCTTTCTGCAATGGATGGGGCTTCCCTTTCTTGGCCAGCCATTCAATAGTCTCCGCCGGCAATCG
>DAOVFE010000330.1 GCA_030673085.1 Anaerolineales bacterium
TTGAATAGCCAGCCCGAAGGCCATTTACCATAAGATTCAACATATCGCCCAACTGGTTATCAAATAGCTTCAACCGCTTCTTCTGAAGTCGCATTATGTATAGCGGAGGAACAAACACACCAAGAATAGCGCTCAGTATGCCAAAACCAATCGAGCGGCCGAGAAATGTGCCAACCAAACCCATACCCAGACAAGAAGTAACAATCAACATGAGATACTCGGATGGACGGAATTTCACATCCGCACGGCTCAGGTGATGGGAGATTGCATCGTATAAATCAGTGCCCTCGCCAAGACGATCCAAGAATATCGAGAAAGCGCTAGGCTGGTTTTTCTTTTGCTCAGCTTCATCAAGCGACGAAGCGCTGATCAATCCTCCTGATTCAGAATAGCGGCCAAGACGCTCATCAACTACTGAGCGGCGATCAACAAGAGAAACCACTACTCCTGCAAGAAGTAATAGCAGCCCTAGGCCACCGCCCAAGATTAGAATCATCGTTGAGTTAATCATCACTTAATATCGCATTCTTTCTCCGACGCCAAAGATCGCAGCCGGGAGATGTATGCCAGCATACTCGATCTTATCCATGAAACTCGGCCGCAGCCCAGTTGGGCGAAGGCGACCGATGACTCGTCCATTTTCTAGACCGGTCTGCTCAAACACGAAGAGATCAGCCATTACGATCACATCACCCTCCATCCCCTGAACCTCACAGATATTGGTAAGCTTTCGTGTTCCATCCGGCATACGTGAGAGATGGACAATGAGTTCAATTGCTGATGCAACCTGCTCCCGGATAGCTCGCACCGGTAAGTCCATTCCGGACATTAATGTCATTGTTTCGATACGGGCCAGAGTATCGCGCGGTGAGTTGGAGTGAGCAGTTGTCATTGAACCTTCGTGCCCAGTGTTCATTGCCTGTAGCATATCCAATGCTTCCTCAGCCCGGATCTCGCCAACGATAATCCGATCGGGGCGCATTCGCAACGAGTTAACCACTAGATTTTGGATAGTCACTTCGCCTCGCCCCTCGATATTTGGTGGACGCGACTCGAGGGTGACAACGTGTTCCTGACGAAGCTGCAGCTCCGCCGCATTCTCTATAGTGACAATGCGCTCGTGTGAATGAACATATTGAGAAAGAACATTTAAAAGCGTGGTTTTTCCGGATCCCGTGCCTCCCGAAATAACCATGTTGATTTTAGCCAACACACATGCCTTTAGAAATTCTACCGCCTCTGGCGTAAGTGTGCCATATTCTATAAGCTGTTCGACCGTAATTGGGTTTTTTGCGAATTTCCGAATCGTTAATACCGGTCCAACAAGTGAAATTGGTGGAATGATGGCATTTACACGCGAGCCGTCATTCAGCCGGGCATCAACATAGGGGCTGGATTCATCGATCCGACGACCAAGTGGAGCAACAATGCGATCGATTATTCGCATGAGATGGTCATCGCTTTCAAATGAAGCTGCACAACGATGGAGTTTACCTGCTCGTTCGACGTAGATATTCTTAGCGCCATTGACCATGACCTCTGTGACTGTTTCATCTGCTAAAAGCGGCTCAATGGGACCTAATCCAAGAATCTCCGCTACGATCTGCTCAAAAAGCCGGCGGCGCTCTGGCCGTGAGAGAACGATCCGCTCTTCAGCTAAGATACTCTCAAATAGTTCCTCAATAGTTTGCCGTACTTCAGCAGTCTGACTAACATCCATCGATGGATCTAATTCTGACAACAGTCTGTTCTGAACCCGCGTTTTAAGATCAAGATATGTATCTCGCTGTGCGGTTCCCGGCGGTGGTGTTCTCTGGCGTAAGCCACTAAGACGCGAAGTACTAGTTTCCGGAATAGGCTGATTGCTAATAGACGTATTCTCCGATTGTCCTTGCTCGATCCTCTTTAATAACGACACAAGTCACCTCCTTGCCGCTTCCAATTCTACCGATTCAAAAATCGCGGACGCTCACTCTCTGATTCTACAACAAGTTCTTCCATTCCATTCATTAAATGTTCCTTAACAGTTGCCAGGAGATCAAGCATAGCCTTAGCTACTGGACTGCTTTTATCAGTCAATAATATCGGCACGCCTTTATTAATGGACATTGTCATAGTACGCTCATCAACTGGGATATCGCCATCAACCGAGTGCTTTAAATTTTCCGAGACGGTTTTAGCTGTAATGCCAGTTCGTTTGTCAGTCCTGTTCAGGACAAAGAGAACTTTCTCTTTTGGAAACTCCAGAGCAGTCAAAAGGTCAAAAAGCAAACGCACATCTTTGATCGCTGGGATTTCCGGCGTAGCCACAGTGAGAACAGCATCGGCGACATCTAGAACCGCCAAAGTGACATCGTCCATAGTTGAGCTCGTATCAACAACCACATAGGCATAATTTTTTCGCAAATGCTGCAAGACGCTGCGTATTTGATCCGCCTGAACTTCATCTGCCATCTCTGGGCGTGGGGGTGCCGGTAAAACGCGCAACCCGCTTTCATGCCGAATTAGTACGTCATCGACAATGTCCGGGTCGAGTTCTCCTACTCGAGAAGCCAGATCAGCCAGACTATTCTTTACCTGCAAATTTAAAAACACAGAGACGTCGCCGAACTGCAGGCTAGTATCTACCAACACAGCCGGAGTTTCATCGCTATTCAAGCCAATCGCCAGGTTGGTTGCTATAGAGGTGCAGCCAACCCCTC
>DAOVFE010000125.1 GCA_030673085.1 Anaerolineales bacterium
GAAAGGTCAAGCTGATCACCGGTTGCTATCATCGCCCAAGTCAGATCAGCAGTTTCTTGCGGCGTCATGCCATTAAGCAACACTGCCATTGCCCAGGCGGCCGCTTGGTAATCGGGAATCTCGCCACGGGTATATCCCTGCATAAAGAATTCGAGCTCCTGACCGGTAAGCTCCCCACCATCTCTCTTTTTCACAATGATGTCGACTGCTCGCATGCTCTCCTCCATTGCCGATTATACCTTTATCCGCTTCTGCGGATGAAGATAACCCCATCAGTTGAATCGGATGATTCCCTGCCTTTCATTGAGATCCTGATCCATCTCAATAAGCAGTCCATTCTGCTATATCGCTATGCTTTTCATTTAAAAGACTATAGGCAGTTTGATAAATCGGAACCCGGGAATATAGACCAGAATACGGTAATATCTCAGTAAATACTAGGCGTTTAGTCCGCCATTTATCTAGCATAATTCCCTTCTACAAGAAGCAATCTATCCACAACCCATAAACGATTGCTCTGATATTTGATTATAAATGCCTGTGAAAAAAGGATGTTTGACTGCTATAATCTTTCTATTAACTAAAGCGCCTTTGATTAATCATAGTTTCATAATCAATTTACCCTTATCGCCACATTACCTAAAGTAAGGGATAACCAGAACTGAAACGAGGTCTTTTATGAAAAAAGAAATGGTCGATCTTATTCTGCACAATGCCACAGTGGTAACGATGGATGATGAGTACCGCGTCATTACAAATGGTGCAGTAGCTATCAAAGGGGATAGTATTTTAATGGTGGGATCCTCTTCAGATATATTAGCAGGTTGTCAGGCAAATGAGACCATCGATTGCCAAGAGAAAGTACTGCTCCCCGGCTTGATCGATGTTCACACCCACCTGCCGATGAATCTGCTTCGCGGATTGGCTGACGATCGCCGGCTGGATGTCTGGTTGATGGGGTATATGATGCCGGTTGAACGCGAGTTTGTCTCCCCCGATTTCAGCCATCTTGGCACACTTTTTGCTTGTGCCGAACTCATTCGAAGCGGTGTAACCTGCTTCGCGGATATGTATTATTTTGAAGATGCCGTGGCGACGGCGGCGGTAGAAGCCGGTTTGCGTGGTGTTTGCGGCCAAACCGTGTTGAAGTTTCCCAGTCCAGATGCACCCTCCTTTGAAGATGCGCTGGCTTTAGCGCGGGAACTCATGGTCAAATGGAAAAATCACCCACTGATTACTCCCGCTGTTGCTCCCCATGCGCCCTACACATGCACCCCAGAAATCCTACGGGCTTGCACAGATCTGGCACTCGAGTTTGACGTCCCGCTCCACATCCACCTCTCGGAGACTAAGCAGGAGGTTGACCAGTGTCGTGAGCAACACGGCATGCCGGTTATTCCTTGGGTAAAGAAACAGGGCATCTTTGAAGCAAAAGTCATTGCTGCCCACTGCGTTTACATTGATGAAGGAGAAATTCACACTCTTAAACATGCCAATGCCGGCGTAGCTCACAACCCTTCAAGCAATATGAAACTCGCATCTGGCTTTGCGCCGGTGGTCGAAATGCTCAATGCCCAGCTAAACGTTGGCATTGGAACAGATGGCTCATCATCAAATAACGATCTGGATATGTTCGAAGAAATACGCCTTGCCAATTTCATCGCCAAGGGATATAGCGGTGATCCAACCGTGCTCCCCGCACGCCAGACATTAGCAATCTCCACCCGGCTTGCCGCCAAGGCAATTCATCTTGGCGATCAAATCGGTTCGCTCGAGCCCGGAAAGCGGGCTGATCTTATCTTGATTGATATTTTCACCACCCACAATCTACCCCATTTCAATCACGATAAGAATGCGATCTATTCTCGTCTAGTCTACGCATCCAAATCAACCGATGTTAGTGATGTGATGGTAAATGGCCGGTGGATTATGCGTAACCGAGAAGTGCTCACTTTAGACGAGGACAGTATCAAGAAAGCGACTGCCGACTATGCCACACGGATTGATACATTCCTGATTGAACGCGAGGGATCGGTGCTCTCGAAGCTGGTAGCAATCGCCGGTGCAGAGCAGGAAGAGAGCTATGAAGTCCAGATAAAAGTCCCTTTGTCTGACCCGGAATTGATTATTGATAAATTGTCAGGCGGCGAGTTCGAGATTGTGCGTACCGCCCATTATATTGAATATGATACCTATTTCACTTTTAAAGACCCGTCTCAAGGATGCCTTCGCTATCGCGAGGATGAATTCATTGACGCTAAGGGAGAAGTATTCAATGTCCGCTATCGGCTTACAGTTACCGGACCAGTGGCCGAACGCGAGTACTACAATTCGGTCCTTCTCTCTCGCTCGCGCTTCATCGCGCCGGCCACCCACAGCCTCCGTTTCTACCGAGAGTACTTCAAACCAGAATCCGAAGTAGAGATAAACAAGGATAGACTGCGCTGGTTGATCAATTTTAGAGACGAGGAATTCTTTATCAATATTGATCGGCTTACCAAGCCCGCAATTGATGGAGCTTTCCTTGAAATCAAGAGCCGTACCTGGTCACGTATGGATGCAGAGCGGAAGGCTGAAATGATCTCCGAACTCCTGAAGACCTTGGGCATTGCTAAAACCAAGCCGACGGTTACCGAGTATATTAACTTAATCGCGAATTCCTAGGCAAGGATGTTGAAAAATTTCATATAAAAAAGAATAGTAAACATGGGGTGGAAGTTGAGCTTCCACCCCATGTTTGCCATTCACCAAAGCCGGAAAAAGCTCTAAACTGCCGTTAACTGCGCTCCAATCAGAGCGACCATGAAACATAGCCCGGATGCGATCCTTGTCGTCGTAATAATCATGTCATGAATTAACGACTTCATCCGCTTTGTCTTGTTCACCGCTATCTCCGAAGCGCTGTCGCCATTCATACAACTTGTTGAGCGCCTCCAAGGGCGTTATCGACTCGATGGCAAGTGTGTCTAGCTCATCAAGCAAAGGATTCGTTTCGGGGAAAAGCACAAGTTGCCGGGATGCATTTTCATCTCTCGCCTGAACAGCGCGGCTTTCATCCTCCATATTACTGAGAATCTCCTGCGCTCGGTTGATCACTGGGCGGGGCATACCTGCCAATTCAGCAACATGAATGCCATACGATTTATCGGCTCCACCGGGAACAATCTTATGCAGAAAAACTACATGCCCCCCCTCTTCGGAGACGGCCACATTATAATTACGCACTCCGGGCAACACCTCGGCCAGCCGGGTCAGCTCATGGTAGTGGGTTGCAAAAAGTGTACGTGAGCGTAGTTTAGGGTGGTTATGAAGGTATTCGACAATCGCCCAGGCAATGGATAATCCATCGTATGTGCTTGTACCTCGCCCAATCTCATCCAATATAAGCAAGCTTCTGTCAGTGGCGTTATGCAAGATATTAGACGCCTCAACCATCTCAACCATGAAGGTCGATTGCCCAGCATGAATCTCATCCCGAGCCCCGATGCGGGTAAATATACGGTCGGTTATACCTATACGGGCTGAGCGAGCCGGCACATAGCTTCCCATTTGCGCCATTAGAACAATTAGAGCAACCTGACGCAAATAGGTTGACTTTCCGCTCATATTCGGACCCGTGATGATCCGAATCCGCTCGTCGGGTTCAAGCACCGTATCATTCGGAACGTAGCGCTTTCCTTCCAAGAATTCTTCCACTACCGGATGGCGACCCTCGCGTATTTCAAGTGAATCATCATCCATAACCTCTGGCCGGCAATAATCCTTGTTGGCAGCAACTTCGGCCAATCCGGCGACAACATCTAGGCGAGCCAGTGAACGGGCTGTATTCAATAACCGGTGCGATTGTTCACCAACTTGCCGGCATATATCCCGAAACAGCTCACCTTCGATCTCACGAATCCGCTCCTCGGCATTCAGCACCAGCGACTCATATTCTTTCATTTCAGGAGTAATGTATCGCTCAGCGTTGATTAAAGTCTGTTTACGGATGTATTCCGGAGGAGCCCGGTCAATATTTGCCTTCGTAATTTCAATGTAATATCCGAAAACCTTGTTATAGCTTACCTTTAAGCTCTTGATCCCGGTCCGCTTACGCTCGATGGTCTCAAGATTGGCAATCCATTCACGAGCCTTACGAGATGACTCAAAGACACTATCGAGCTGTCTCGAATAGCCAGGACGGATTATGCCGATGTGCGCCAGAGTTGCCGGAGGATCATCCGTGATAGCTTCTTTTAATAGTCCATCAACTTCTGAGCAAGGATCAAGATGGTTAATGATTGAATCAAGGGGCCCGGTTTCATATTTTTCCATTAGGTTGCATACAGTAGGAAGATTCTGGAGAAGCGTTCGAAGTGCAGCTAAATCTCTTGGCCCAGCCATCCCGGCAGCTATGCGATTAGTCAAACGTTCAAGGTCTCCCAAGGAGTTCAGCCCATTTCGCACTTCGGCTCGCCAAAGGCCATCGGAAAAGAAGGTTTCAATCTGATCCAGTCGCTGGCCGATCTGTTGAATATCCCGAAGGGGTCTACTGATCCAATGACGCAATAACCGCCGCCCCATGGGAGTTACGGTTTCATCGATTATCCCTAATAGCGACCCGCGAACCTCACCCGTGCGGATAGTCTCGGATAACTCGAGATTTCGCCGCGTAGCCGCATCTAGAATCATGAATTCATCCAAGGAGTAGAGCGAGAGGCCATCGAGCAAATCAAGAACTGCCGGTTGAGTACTATCAAGATAATCGACAATCACTCCTGCTGTCCGAACGGCCAAAGGCTTATCTCCCATACCAAAGCCATCCAGAGTAATCGTCTTGAAATGCTGCTTAAGATGATCTTCAGACCGGGCTGATTCAAATCGCCAGTCAGGCAATCGGGTGAGATGTAGGTCGTCTCCGCTATTGAGATCTAGCGATTCGGGAACAAGGACTTCCGCCGGCCGAAGACGTGCAATCTCATAGCGAGCCGCCGCGATCGTATCATCTGCCTTAAATTGGGTAGTCGCAAATTCACCAGTGCTGACGTCTGTATATGCCACAGCCACCATACCCTCTTCGATCAGCACGGCTGCCAGATAATTATTTGCATCGCCGGGAAGCAAAGTCGGTTCGACAACCGTCCCCGGAGTTATGACTCGCACTACCTCTCGCGGAAAAAGGCCCTTTTCCGGGCCATCTCCGACTTGTTCGCATATAGCAACGTGAAAACCCTTATCAATTAGTCGAGCGATGTAATTCTGAGCCGCATGATGTGGAATGCCTGCCATCGGCACTCGGGCGCCCTTCCCGACATTGCGAGAAGTCAGGACGATATCCAGCTCGCGCGAGGTAATCTCTGCATCCTCATCAAATGTTTCGTAAAAATCGCCTAAGCGAAAAAAAACGATCTCATTAGGATGGAGACGTTTAACTTGGAGATATTGTTTGCGGACAGGACTTACTTTCTTGCTCATATACACTCATTCTAAATAGTGCATCCAAAATCAGCAAGTGATTGCGTAGTTTTCATGTATACGGGTAATATTATCCTTGGCCTTATATAACAACAAAAAAGAGGCAAAGCTGAGTCACACTTCGCTGTGCTCTAACCCCAGCGAACCATAATAAGGGACGCACGCCATGAAGCAACCGTCTTTTTCACATGCGCGAGTAGAACTAAAATATCAGTGAAACTTCCGCCCCATATCTGCCGTTCTCTATCTCGCATTTTACCTTTTTTCAGTGCAGTTAAATATGTTTACAATACCTTCTGCCAGCTCAGTTGCGGTATAATGCCAGGCTGGCCGAAGGTCTCGCACAAGTAAAATTATGAAATCATTTTTCATTCGAGGAATACCCCTCTTTGCAATGGTGATCATCATTATTGTTGGTATGATCAACGGCTGTACACCTGTACCTATCGATACTTCTACAATCGTTTATGGTCTAACATTAACGCCTACCGGACTTGACCCCCATCTGAATGCTTCATCCGAATTGGG
>DAOVFE010000153.1 GCA_030673085.1 Anaerolineales bacterium
TGATATCGGTTGAGACTTTCCTCAGCGGCGCGCTAGGTCCTCTTACTGATGCCCAGATGCGCGAGTTTAGGGGCCTGCAGGATGAGCTTAATGGGATCATCAACCTGCCCGGCGTTCAGTCGCGGAAGAAAGAGATTGGCAAGCTGGTTGATCTCCCCAGTATGATGCGAGAAGTAGCCGAAACCAGTCAACGTATTGCCGCAAAACGAGGGCTCGAATTGATTGTTAACATTGGTTCTCCCATTCCGCTCTTCTCGGGCGACCGACCTCAAATCCTCCGAGTTCTAACAACCCTAGTATCCGCTTCGATTCATCGGACTACACGTGGGCGGATCATGCTCAATGCGTATCATTTTAGAATGCGCGATAATAATTGCGCCGATTTGGATTTGCCAGCTAATATCCATCTTACAGATGGAACGTGGACCGCAGTGGGCGTTTCCGATACAAGCTCGGGCCTTTCTCCCGATATTATTCGCGCCCTCACCGATCCTGTTTGCGATCCATCAGCTGGAAAGACTGGGTCGGGACTCAGCATTGGCGAAGCTCGAATGATCGCAGAGAGCCTGCATGGAACGCTATGGTACGAAGAAACCCCAGCGGGCGTAACCACACTTTTCGCACTTCCTGTTAGTGCTTCGGAGCAGAAAAATGGCTAATAAGCCTATCGCCGCAGAGATTTACACCTCCAGTCACCGAATTCTGGGCCGTATCAGCTTTTCTGGAACAGGCCTTTACAGCTTTCTTAACATTCCAACTACATCCTATGTTGAGGTCAGCGGTGCTCTTCTTAGCCGGCTACATCAGCCGAACCGTATGATTGCCCGCTATCCAACTCTTTGGCTGGTCAAACAAGAAGTGGTAGCGATTCTGCTCAGTAACCGGCTGGAAATGGGCATCACCGGTGTTGCCCGTAGCGGCTATTCTCACCCGGTCAGCCATTGGATCCATGTCATGATTGGCGGCTATGAACTGCGGGGTGTAATTGAAACCCGCGGCAAGTTCAATTTTGGCGCAGTAATGTTCGAGGGCAATCTCACTTTTGTGCCGCTATATGATACTTCGTTGACCGCGATTTTATTCCCCCAGATCAAGGCCGAATCGCCGGCTGTACTCTTCAATCGTAAGAAGGTTGATGCTGTTGCTTTACTCCCCCAACCCAACGTTCCTCCGGAATCTAAAAACGAACAAGCTCAGCCAACATAATCTTCTACCAGATTGTAGAATTTCCATCCTATGGATCCGTGATTCTGACTAATTATATGGCTGGATATGCTTACCGACATTCAGTGGTCATTACAACACGGACAACGTAATGAGCCCCACGGAAAACTGTATGGCCCCTGGCCACATAACTACGCGGCTATGCGGCTACGCTGCTACGCTGCTACGCTAAGGAAAAATTCCTCACAGCGACTGATGTCCCAAAATACACCCTTGCCATTCGGCCGGGCTTGACTCTCAGCAAGCGATAGTGAGCGACGGCGGGCGATAGCGTGCTATACAAACTGGGATATTCTGGCTTTTTGCCTAAGGTGGGGGGCAGAAGCATGTTTCTTACTAAAAATCGGCCCTGCCAATCATTATAATCTAGTTGAGACTAGGTTCATTTTGCAATCTTACTGCTCGGCAGCAAGCTTATTGCATGAACCATGCTGCGATTAAAAAGTAAAGCTGGCGCTTCAGCTAAAACGCTAGGGAAAAGAACAGCTGATAGCTTGACGTTATATGAGGGTGTAAATGGTCTATCCCCCTTAAACATCAGTGCTCCGAAGTCAAATTTTCCGGCGCTCTGAATGACGCCCTGCAGTATATAGCCATCAATCAAAATGCGTACCCTGTGTGGAAATGGTCTGGTGTAGCCGCTTCGAGCAAGGCTTGATGTGCCAAGCTCGTTTCGATTCCTAACAAGCACGGCCACAACCTCACTCTTAACCAACCATAGCTTCTGGATCCAATCCGTCTGTTGGTCAATTTGATGAAGTATACTCAGCTCCGCTTCGTCTACCTCAAAATAAGACTCGGTGGGCATGTTTAAAAAGCTATATAGGCCTGCAGCGCCTGGAGATATCTGTCCTCGGATACGATGAGAGGTCGTATAAATCTCAACTGCAATTTCCTGGCTCGCCATTCCTATCCTCCCCAATCCTTAGTACTGCAAAAAAACCGCTACATCAATGCATCTGCCTCCAAAGAAAGTCAATCGTTGTCGGTTGCGATCAGCCTGTAAGTTCTCCCTTTCTTTTCCCAAGCTACAGAATGGCCTGGCTCCGCGCTATTTAAGGACTCTTATCTCTCGCCTCACCAGTCAATCTCTTATTTATACATTAATAGGCCGGAAATGCATTCTCCATTGATGCTAAACTCAATATCCCAAAGAAATCCACTCAGTTTCTCTATTCTATAGCAAATTCTTCGTCATTTATTAATGATTAGTGATTTTTTGATATCTAGCACCATCATATTCGATTAAAACATTCGGTTCAATAGGAGCTACTTCTATTATTAACCCCTTTAGAGAACTTTTCCGGCCATTTAGAAGCCGCTCAGCAAACGACGTATTCCGGGGAGGGTACTCTAGCTGCGCCACTGCGCGGCCATGCTAAGGCGTATAATTTCGCTTTTTCAATAGCCTCATACTTTCCGGTCGTAATTCCATCCATCATCTTCTATAATAAGAAACAGGGCCTTAAATTTCAGGGGGATCATGACTCTCTTCTGGCTCGGTCTTAGCTGGCTGGGCGGAATCGTCGCCGGCAAATGGATCATCTTGGATATTTGGCAATGGCTTGCGCTGGCGGGAAGTTCGCTGGGTGCGGCAATTCTGCTTCGCCGCCGTCGGAGCTTGCTCCTTGCCTTTGTCATTGTAGCGTTTTTTTATAGCGGAGCCGCTCGCTACCAGATCAGTGTGGGTGAAATCGACGCCGGACATTTAGCGTGCTTTAATGATTGCGGCTGCACCGTCACCCTCACAGGTGTGATCACCGCTCCTCCCGATGTACATGACTACTATATTGGACTGCGCATCGCTGTTGAGAAACTACGCTACGGTCGCGACGGCGCATCCCAGTCCGTTCATGGACTGGCGCTGATTTACGCTCCACGCTTCGGTAATTATCGATATGGCGATCGAGTGGAAGCTTACGGCACACTAGAAACTCCGCCGGTATTTGAGACCTTTTCCTACCGCGAATACCTTGCCCGCCAGGGAATCCACAGCATCATGCGCAATCCCTCGGTTTGCCGGCTGGCTGCGCACCAGGCCAATCCGCCCTTGCGCCTTATCTACGCACTGCGTATTAAAGGTCTAGAAACCATTTATTCGCTTTTCGCCGATCCGGAAGCTTCGCTCCTGGCCGGAATCCTTCTTGGAATGGAGCAAGGCATCTCACCAGAAATCCAGCAAGCCTTCAATCAAACCGGAACCACGCATATCATTGCCATTTCGGGATTTAACATTACGATCATCGCCGGGCTTTTCATCTCGCTCTTTGGCCGTTGGCTGGGCGCTCGCCGCGGCGCAATCGCGGCCGGCATAGCCATTGGCATATACACACTTCTAGTTGGGGCTGATGCTGCCGTTGTACGTGCAGCCATCATGGGCTCTATAAGCTTGCTAGCCTGCCTTATAGGCCGACAAACCTATGCCTTCAGCGCTCTATCAGCGGCCTCGATCGTAATGACCACTATCAACCCACTTGTCCTATGGGATGTTGGTTTTCAACTCTCCTTTGCCGCTACATTGGGTTTGATTCTATACGCCGAGCCTCTTGAAGGATGGTTCACCGGCCTTGTCGAGAATTGGCTTAACTCGAAACAAGCAGCTCAACTGGCTCGGCCGGTGAGCGAATTTATTCTGTTTACCCTCGCAGCTCAAATCACCACCCTTCCGCTGACAGCGTACTACTTTCGCCGCCTTTCTCTCGTTTCCTTCATCGCCAATCCGGTGATCCTTCCGGCACAACCGGCCGTTATGATTCTCGGAGGTCTAGCTACGATAGCTGGCATGATCTGGTTGCCGTTCGGCCGTCCGCTCGCCTGGCTTGCCTGGCCCTTCGTATCTTTCACAATCCGTGCCGTATCTATTCTTGCTCAGTTGCCCGCCGCATCTATTCCGCTTGGCAATCTGGCTCTCATATGGGTAGGCGGGTTTTATCTGATATTATTCGGCATCACTGCCCTGACGAAACTCCCACCCGAAAAGCGGCTCCGATTGCCAGCCATAAAATTGCCCGCCGGCGTGGGTTTGCTCTTACTGGCCATCCTTTGCGCTCTTGTATGGCGTCATGCAATCGATCAGCCCGATGGCCAACTTCATCTTACGCTGTTAGACGTCGGTGGCGGCGAGTCGGTTCTAATCGAGTCGCCCACCGGACGGTACCTATTGGTAGGCGGCGGATCGAGCCCTATCCGGCTCTCAGAAGCACTCGGCCAGCGTCTTCCTCTTTTCCGCCCTCAAATCGACTGGTGGGTTGTGGGAGCAACTTATGACACCGATCTGGCTGGGATTGCAGGCATTACCCAGCGATTTCCTATTAAAAAGGTTCTGCTCACCGGCCCGCCCGGGACCGGCGCCTATCGCCATGTCCTTAATCAACTAAGCGAGTCAGGGTCTGGAATCATAGCTGCTCAACCCGGCCAAATTCTGGACTTGGGTGACGGAGCCCGTCTTGAAGTGCTCGCTCTTGGAGAGAGCGGCTCCGCCCTCTTGCTACATTACAATCGCGCCCATTTGCTCCTCGCGCCCGGCGCCGATCCCGCATTGATAAAAGAAATAAGTCGAAAATTACAGCCTGGAAGAATCACCGCCCTGATCCTGCCTGACTGCGGAAATCTAGCCGCCAACCCGCCCAAATGGCTGCGCCAATTAAATCCGGTTGTGGCTTTAATCTCTGTCCAGGCCGGAAACAGCCGGGGGCTTCCTTCTCCCGAAGTACTCGATGCGCTCGGTGATCGAACCATCCTGCGCACCGATCTCCACGGCTGGATCCAACTCTCCACCGATGGACAAAACCTCTGGGTGGAAGTGGAACGAGTTCCGAGATCAGAGGAAAGATAAGCAGTCCAGACACATAATGTAAATTTCGGGAGCTAATCTTTAGAGAAGTTGTCCCATCGATCGCACCTGCTCAATTGGAAAAATCTTCTTCCTAAGAGTCCTTCCCACCCGGTAAAATATCATCCGCGTGCCCTACTACAATAGCCAGTGCATCAATATCATTATCAGCCAGTTACATCGAGTGTTATTTTACCGATGACACACAAGAGATATCCTTGCCCCATCTTTCAATCTCTCAAATTCATGCGCTGTGCAAATGCCCTCATAACCACCACTTTTCTATAGCGATAAATTACTAATCTGATGACGAGAGGAAGTGCAGACAAGGACAGGAGGATCGAGATATGCAAAATCCGCTGAAAGAGAAAATT
>DAOVFE010000211.1 GCA_030673085.1 Anaerolineales bacterium
AATAATAGTATATGGGGGTGGAAGCGGAGCTTCCACCCCACACATACCAAACTCTTTTATGGGCAAATATGTTTTTCAACACCATCTAGCGATATTCGTGAAAGATGCTGGCAAATGGTTATCGACATCCCGATTAACCTATAGATTGTATGCCGCTAGCATTCCAGCTATACTCGGGATCTGTCCTTGACCCATGATGATCATGTAATTGCCTATAGCTCGTCATTTACATATAAAATCGAGAATTAGAAAGGCGAATGAAACCCCGATGCTTGAAAATGTCGAAGTCCAGCCAAAGCGTCTAGACGATTACCAACCAATCGTCGGCGCTGAGATGATCTATGAATTGCAGCAACTCGCCAATGATCTTAAAGGCGCACGGGTCCTTAATATCAACGCCACATCATTCGGCGGTGGCGTAGCCGAGATCTTGACGACATTGGTTCCATTAATGCGCGACCTCGGCATCCAAGCCGAATGGCAGGTTATTCACGGTTCAGATGAGTTCTTCAATGTTACCAAAGCCAGCCATAACGGTTTGCAAGGAATGGATATACCATTGACAGATGACATGAAAAACATCTGGCTCCATTACAATCAGCTTAATGCCGAAAAGCTCGAAGGGGAATATGACTTCATCATCGTGCACGACCCCCAACCGGCAGGGATGCTCCATTTTTGCAATCGGAAGCACGGCAAACATTGGATCTGGCGCTGCCACATCGATACCTCAAACGCCAACCCCGCTTTCTGGGGTTTTTATTCGCAGTACATTAACTCATATGAAGCAGCTGTATTTACGATGAAACAGTATGTTGGACCAGGCGTAAACTTCGAGCACTTGGCCATTATCCCACCCACAATCGATCCGCTCTCGCCGAAAAACGCGCCTATTCCGCTCGAACGCGCCAGAGAGGGCGTGGCTGGCTTTGGCATCGATCCTTCTCGTCCCTTGATCACCCAGGTCAGCCGCTTCGATCCTTGGAAAGATCCTCTTGGCGTCATCGATGCCTATCGCCTGGTAAAGAAAGAGATCCCCAACGTTCAATTAGCGCTCGTTGGATCGATGGCCTCCGATGACCCGGAGGGCTGGTATTTTCTGGACAAGACCTCTCGTCATGCCGGTGAAGATAGCGATATCTTCATTTTGCATAATTTCCAAGGTGTCGGCGCCTATGAAGTCGGCTGCTTCCAGACTACCTCTGATTCAGTAGTTCAAAAATCCACCCGAGAGGGATTCGGATTGGTTGTAACCGAAGCATTGTGGAAGGGAAAGCCCGTCGTCGGCGGAAACGTAGGCGGCATCCCGCTTCAGGTCATCAACGGCGAGACAGGCTACCTGGTCGACTCAATTGAAGATTGCGCGGACAAAGTCCTTTATTTATTACAACACCCGGACGAGTCACGAAAGATGGGCAAAGCCAGCCAGGATCATGTCCGTCATCATTTTCTCAGCATGCACCATTTGAAAAATTACTTGCATCTCTTCAGAAGCCTGGCGATAGTCTAGCATACTGATTTAACAAGATTGTTTTTTAAAGTGCGGTATTGCGCTTTTTATGCTAAACTGTGACAACCAGTTTGCTATAGCAGGGCTGCAAACAGAGTATTGTATCCATTTTTTGCAAGCCGCTCATTAAGGCATTGCGCCGGAAAACCGATTAATAATTACGTATGTAGCATCTCAGCTCGTCATTAGTTAGCGCTCGGTAGGCCAGTTTTAAACTTTAAGGGTTTAGCTGTAACAATAGAGATATCTATACTTCTTCGATACCGAGCCTATGCTGTTTTGCACTTGAAGCAATTATGTGCCATTGGATGAGATGCCAAATTATTTTTCAAAATGAGCTTAAGAATGTCGATTTATTTAAAATCGAAGGAACTAGCAACTGCCGGCTTTAGCTCTTTACGGCTAAATCAAATTTCAAGGAGAAGATCATGGACCTAGGACTCGCTTTCTCATACGTCTTTGAAGATGACGACTGGCTTAAGAAGGTAGGAATTGCCGCGCTGATCTTACTGATTCCCATTATCGGTCAAATAATTGTGCTTGGATGGGCGCTCACTATCACCCGGCGGGTAATTCAAAATGATCCAGTACCACTGCCCGATTGGAATGACTTCGGCGAATATACAATCTTCGGACTAAAGGCTTTTGTCATCGGCCTTGTATACGCCATCCCTTTGATTATCTTCATGATCCCTTCGTCCATTTTAGGCGGCACAATGGATCCGCAAGGCCCAAATGCGATTATAAGCATAATAATCACATTGCTTAGCTGCCTTACTTTCCTTTATTCGCTCATCATTGCGCTTATAATGCCGGCCGCCTATGGTCAGTTGGCAGCGACTGGTGAGATCGGCGATGGCCTGAACGTCTCAAAAATCATATCCATGATAACCAAGAATCCATCCACCTATTTGATGGCCTTCCTCGGGCTTATCCTTGCCGGCATTGTCGCCTCGTTAGGCTCGATAGCTTGCGGCATCGGTGTTATCGCCACTTCAGCCTATGCCATGGCTGTCGAGGGGCATCTGTTCGGACAGGCTTACCGGGTTGCCAATCCGGCAGGTCCAGAATCACCTGCGGCGTAAGCTTAGCTCTAAGTCTCGCGGATTGCTGTGATTCTGCTCTATATATTCGGTAACATCCAGCCGTTCCGGATGGCGCGGCTGGATTTTTATAATCCATAAGTCTACAAAAAAAGAAGCCGCCAGCAGGAAAAGCCATTATCCCACGCTTGAGCTTTTTCAATACAGTTATTACAGTCATGAGTCCACTGAAAAAAGCAGCCACCATTAGGAAGAAAGATGGTAGATATGAGTTGTAAACTCCACTTTCAGCGCATATCTACCAGCTCAATGCTAAATTGTTTCTCTTTTTCAACCCCCTAGGCAATATTCATCCGGCATGCATTCGTGATCCGTTGCCTAGAGCCAAGCGACTAATAACTCCTCGCCGCGGCATATGCCTATGGTTATAGTAATATTGCCGGCATCGATGTAAACAACATAGGCCACTTCGCAAACATAAATATCTTTCAAGAATTCGTATCACCATCGGTCTCGAACCCCTGCTCCCCTACAATCATGTTATCTATCAGCCTCGTCTCGCCGACGTAAACCGCCATCGATAACAAAGCGCGATCGATTGGACCGGTAAGTTCTTCCAATGTGTCGAGGCCGGCAACCGAGACATACTCCGGGCGTATAAGCGATTCAAATGACAACACATCTGACATCAGATCCCGGAGCGCTTCAGCTTTTTGTTCACCGGAAACGAACGCATCAATTGCCGCCGTAAGGGCACGATAGAGTACAGTAGCCGCCTTCCTTTCTGCCGCGTTTAAATATGCATTACGGCTGGACATTGCCAGACCATCAGGCTCGCGAACTGTGGGACATACTACAATTTGCAGGGGAAAATTCAGGTCTCGAACCATACGTTGGATCACAATTGCCTGCTGTGCATCCTTCTGACCGAAATAGGCCTTACTGGGCTGAAAGGCGTTGAAGAGCTTGGCTACCACCGTGGCAACGCCACGAAAATGGCCGGGTCGACGCAAACCCTCAAGTGGTTGCGTCAGTCCCTCGATGGTAACCCAAGTTTGGAAACCCGAGGGGTACATTTCATTCGCCGTTGGCATCCATACCAGGTCTACGCCCTCGTCCTTCAGCAAGCTCAGGTCACGATCCAAATCCCGAGGATAAGACTCCAGGTCATCATCCGGCCCAAACTGACTTGGGTTCACGAAAATACTCACGCCGATGCTTGGGCATTCCGCTTTTGCCTGCCGCACCAGGGAAAGATGCCCCTCATGTAAATAGCCCATAGTAGGCACCAAACCCAAAGGCTCCGCCAACTTAGCGCGCTCCGCGCATAGTTCCTTCAGAGTAGTTACCGCTTTCACTTGCATTCTCCTAGGCCAAGTTTCACTCGATCCCGAACCAAGGTCCAAAGGATCCGGTTCACAACCGTCGCCACTCCCAGGCGATCGCCTTCCCGAACAACCGCTCCGTTGATGGCATCTATCTCTGTCGGCGCGCCGCGTTCCATATCCTGCAACATCGATGAGCGGTTGCTCGCGGTGCGATGGGCAACCTGAATCACGGCCCTGCCTGGGTCATCGTAAGGCATTCTCACACCGTGCGCTTCGGCCACTGCCGCTACTTCCTCCGCGGCTGCAATCATCAGCGCCTTTGCATAGATGCGGTTGAGCAACTCGCCATTAGGAACCCCCAAAATGGCCGTC
>DAOVFE010000319.1 GCA_030673085.1 Anaerolineales bacterium
TGTCGTGGACGATCTTGAACGTGCCTTAGAGAACCGTCCTTCTAAAGGGGATACAGCCAAATGGGCTGAGGGAATCGAGCTGATTTTTCAGAAGCTCAATACAATCCTGGAATCCGAGGAAGTCGAAACCATACCGGCGGAAGGATTGCCTTTTGATCCTACTTTTCACGAAGCGCTCACTTTCGAAGAAAATGATAAAAGCGAAGAGGGTTACGTCATAGAAGTTGTGCAAAAGGGGTATAAAATTGGCGATCGCGTCTTGCGCCCAGCGCTCGTTCGCGTGGCTAAGTAGGAGAATAAAACATGGCAAAAATCATCGGCATTGACCTCGGAACAACCAATTCAGCAGTTGCAGTTATGGAAGGTGGAGAGCCGGTAATCATCCCTTCTTCCGAAGGCGGACGCCTATTCCCATCCGTGGTTGCAATCAATACAAAAAATGGCGAACGTACAGTGGGCCAGGTTGCCCGAAGGCAAGCAATTGTTAATCCCGAAAATACTATTTTTTCTATTAAACGCTTCATGGGTCGAAAACGGAGCGATCCTGAAGTTCAAAAGTCCATCGAATTAGTCCCTTATCAAGTGGATGCTGCTCCTAATGGGGATATACGTGTACATATGGGCGATAGCGAATACTCGCCGCCTGAAATATCTGCCATGATCCTTTCTAAAATCAAGACAGATGCCGAAGCTTATCTAGGCGAATCAATCACACAAGCCGTAATTACTGTACCCGCCTATTTCAATGACGCGCAACGCAACGCTACCAAGGATGCAGGCAAGATCGCCGGATTGGAAGTTCTTCGAATCATCAACGAACCCACAGCATCCTCCCTGGCTTACGGCCTGTCCCGCAAAGTGGACGAGACTATCGCAATATATGATTTAGGTGGCGGCACTTTCGATATTTCGATTCTCGATGTTGGCGATGGCGTCTTCGAAGTCAAAGCTACCAATGGGGACACTTTCCTTGGAGGAGACGACTTCGATCAACGAATAATCAACTGGGTAGCTGAAGAGTTTAAGAAACAAGAAGGAATCGACTTGCGCGCTGATCGACAGGCACTGCAACGGCTAAAGGAAGCGGCTGAAAAAGCCAAAATCGAGCTTTCGACCATGAGTCAAACCGAGATCAACCTTCCATTCATCACCGCCGATGCCAGCGGGCCAAAACACTTGAACATTCCCATTAGCCGAGCCAAACTCGAGCAGCTTACCGAAGACTTGGTACACCGCTCTATCGAGCCATGCCAACGTGCACTTGATGATGCCGGAATCAAAACCGAAGATATCGACCAGGTCATTCTTGTCGGAGGCATGACGCGCATGCCTGCCATTCAGGAAGCGGTACGTCATTTCTTTAAGCGCGAACCCCATAAGGGCGTTAATCCGGATGAAGTTGTAGCAATCGGGGCCGCAATTCAAGCTGGAGTGTTAGGCGGTGAAGTTAAGGACGTCCTCCTGCTTGATGTCACACCGTTAACTCTCTCCATTGAAACGCTGGGAGCCGTGTCAACTTCCATTATTGACCGTAATACAACTATCCCTACCCGCAAGGCTCAGGTATTTTCCACTGCCTCGGATAGCCAAAGCCAGGTTGAGATTCATGTCGTTCAAGGCGAACGGCCAATGGCCGCCGATAACAAGTCCCTGGGCAAGTTTACTCTGGATGGAATCCCGCCAGCTCCACGTGGTATTCCGCAAATTGAAGTCATTTTTGATATTGATGCCGATGGCATCTTGAAAGTCAGCGCAACCGATAAAGCAACGGGCAAAAGCCAGAATATTACTATTACTGCATCTTCAGGCCTCACCGAGGAAGAGGTTAATGAGATGCGCCGCGAAGCGGAAATTCACGCCGCAGATGATAAACATCAGCGAGAAATCGCCGAAAGCCGCAATGCTGCCGATAACGCCGTTTATTCTGCAGGGAAAATCATGCGTGAAGGCACAGAAAAGCTGGCTTCTGAATTGAAAGACCGTATTAAAAGCCGGATTCAGACTGTTCAGGCAGCAATGCAGGGTGATGATATTGAGATTATAGGCAAGGCCACCAATGATTTGCTCAATCTTATCCAGGAAACCGGAACAATCATCCACCAACAGACCGAACAGCAGACAAGCGGATCTAACAGTGCAAAAGGCGACTCTGATCAGGATGTCGTCGATGGCGAATTCAAAGAGGCGTGATCGTTATCTCACCAGATTCTATTAAAGTATGTATAGACGCACTTTCACATCATTGTCAATAATAGGCAGGTTATGGTTCAGAGACGAGATTTTTACGAGATACTCGGCGTAGGTAGAAACGCAACCCAGGATGAGTTAAAGCAGGCCTACCGAAAGCTTGCAAAAAAGCACCATCCGGATGTCAATAAGGATCCTGACGCCGAAGAGCGTTTTAAAGAGATTAATGAGGCCTATGCTATCCTATCCGATGAAAAGCATCGGGCCTCTTATGATCGCTATGGGTATGCTGGCGTCGAAGGCATACCGATAGACTTCGATTTCTCGCAATTCAGCGATATCTTTGGCGGCGATTTCTTCAGTCAATTCTTTGGCTTTGGCGGAATGGGGCAACGTCGTGGGCGTCGTAGCCCCCGGCGGGGAGCTAATTTACGATACGATCTCAGTTTAGAGTTCAAGCAAGCTGCCTTCGGAATCGAGAAAGAAATCGAATACAGCCGGCTTGAAGCCTGTTCCCAATGCAACGGAAGCGGCGCTAAACCAGGTACCACTCCTACACAATGCCCAACAT
>DAOVFE010000484.1 GCA_030673085.1 Anaerolineales bacterium
AGGCCACAAAGAAAATCGGCAAAAGCACAGCCGTTACTATCACGTTGCCGATGAAAGCAGGAGTAAAGTACCCGATTAATGCCGTGCTCAAGTCTATCCCACCTACGAAGATTTCCGTTAGTGAAGCGAAGAGCATGCCAACCGCAATGCCGATTGCGCCAAAGCCGATTCCAATGCCGATACCGCGGCCGCTGCGATAATCCTTTATCATCAGCATAGCCAGGCCAGGCAACATTCCCATAAGCCCATTACCTACGCTCCAGTTCCAATAGAGCCCCCAGCCGGTAAGGGCGTCGCCAAGGGTGTTGCCAACCAAACCAGCAATCAAACCGGCCCAAGGGCCAAATGCTGCTCCGAAGAATATCAATACAGCAACCGCCGGGCGGAAACTAATATTCCCCGCCGCGGGCAATGGAACAATGTTTGTAGCCCATGAGAACACGCCATATAAAGCTGCCCCGATGGCACCATAAACTACCTCACGGGTGCCAAAACTCCAAAGTCCTTTTTTCTCCATTGCTATTTCTCCTTATAAATTGAATAATTTATGGAATCTGCCATGATCAAGTGCCTCATTGGTATTTTCGCAATTCTCTTATTATGATACCCTCCTTTCACCCCAAACCACCAGCTACACTTTGCCAGCGGCTCAGACAGAAGTATATGCAGCCAGGCCTTCCGCTGGCATAAAGCGCTTTGTTTGATTCAGTAGCTCATAATTAAGCCTTAGCAAAGATGTTGGCCGCACCCGGCAGCGTTCAAGCCGGTCGAAATCTCGCAGAACTTCCTCCGGGGGACCATCGACCACTACCCGTCCATCATTGATCAGAATCACCCTATTAGCGTAGGTCACAGCCAGGTCTAGATCATGTGTAATGAAGAGAGTCACATCAAAGTTAGCCGTAAGGATCGACTCGCCGCCCTCGTTAGTAGCATTGCAAAAGGCATCCATGAACCGCCTATAATTAGCATAATCCTGCCCTGCAGTTGGTTCATCCATAATTAAAATTCGTGAACGCATCGCTGCAATTGAACCGATTGTCGTCCGCTTCTGCTGGCCAAAGGAAAGTCCTAGCGGGGAGTAAT
>DAOVFE010000210.1 GCA_030673085.1 Anaerolineales bacterium
CCGCGCAGCATCCTCGAAGTAATCCGACAGACTGCGCTCTTCGGTCAGAATTTCGGCATCGTATAGCGGAAGATGATACTGCTCGACGAAACGCGCCCGTCTTTCGAGCGGCAGCTCTGGAACCTTTGCCAGAATCTCATTCAACCAAGCGTTGTCCAGCAAGATTGGAAGCAGATCGGGCTCACGGAAGTAGCGGTAGTCGGCCTCGGTTTCCTTTGAGCGCATTTTGCGCAGGGTGGCTGTGCTATCATTCCAATCCAGAGTCCAGGCTTCAATCTTATGACCGGCTTCAACCTGGCGTATTTGACGCTTGATTTCAGCGCTAATTGCATCTCGGAGGTTCTCTATCGAGTTGACATTCTTGATCTCAGTCTTTGTATTGAGATAACCGGCTCCAACTGGGCGGATTGACACATTGCCATCGCACCGAAGCTGCCCTCGCTCCATATCCGCTTCCGATATCCCCAACCAGCGCAGAAGCTGGCGCAGCCGGATCAAATACTGGGCAGCCTCATCCGCTGAACGAAGATCCGGGCCGGTGACCATTTCAACCAGCGGTACGCCGCAGCGATTGAAATCAATCAATCGGCGCATGTTTTGATGCACCGTCTTGCCGGCGTCTTCTTCAATATGTAATTTGTGGATATTAATTCGACGTGTAGAACCATCGGGCATCGGCAAGTCCAGATAGCCCCCTCGAGCAATAGGCTCATCATATTGGCTGATCTGATAACCCTTTGGAAGATCGGGGTAAAAGTAGTTCTTCCGGTCAAAGAAAGAAACGGATTGGATTAACTCGGCATGCATTGCGGCCGCAAGCAGCGCAGCCTTTTCCACTACTTCACGATTCAATACCGGTAGCACGCCTGGCATCCCAGTACAAACCGGGCAAATATTTGTATTTGGGGGATCATTCCATGAATCCGCCTTACAGCTACAAAAGATCTTGGTCTGAGTATTGAGTTGAATATGGGTCTCCAGACCGATTACCGCTTCGTACTCAGGCATTTAGCTTTTCCTCTTTCATCGCCTTCGACCGAAAACTAGTCAGTTGGCGACATACAATAATCTATTCTGCGGGTATTGAAAAAGAGAAATTATTCGCTGATGAACAGACAGGTATGTTTTTCAACATCCTCTATTATATTTCGCACCAAGAAGCGCCATTCAACCTGGCGCTTGAAATAAGATACTGGCAGAGTCTTCCCCGCCAGCGCCTATGCGGAAGGCTGGCTTAATCATCAGCCCCAGCCAGCCTTATAAATTAGCAAGCACTTTCGGCCTCATCTGTCGCCAGGCATCATTTTCGCTGGCCAGCTCGTATGCGCGTCCAATCCGCATAAGCGTTTCTTCGGCGAAATCCGGACCCAGAAGCTGAACGCCGATGGGCAATCCTCCGGAATCCATCCCCACCGGGATCGATAGGCCGGGGATGCCGGCGTGATTAGCGGGAACGGTGAGAAAGTCGGCATATTGCATCAACACCGAGTCGCCATAGACCTGCCCAATTTTAAAGGCGCTGGTCGGGGTTGTAGCAGTTAGCAAACAGTCCAGCCGATACGAGCCCTCAGAATCGAAGGCGGATTCGAAGTCGCGCCGGATCAACGTTCGCACTCGAAGGGCTTGTTGATAGTATCCTTTTTCATATTGTTCGGCAGAGACATACATCCCCATCAAGATGCGCAGCTTTGGCTGGAGCCCAAATCCTTCACCACGTGATTTACGGTACATCTCTCCCAGATTCTCCACCGGTCCTTCGTATCGGTAACCATATTTGACTCCATCATACCGATGAAGATTTGAAGCCGCCTCAACTCTCGAGATCACGAAATAGACCGGAATGCCATAATGTGTATTCGGCATTGGCACGTTATCGATGATTTCCGCGCCTGCATCTGCCAGCAGATCAGCCGTTCGATATACGGCATCTCGAATTTCGGAATCGATCTCCTTCTCACAAAGCTCTCCGGTTTCTGAATCAGGATATTTAAACCGGAAATAATCCGGCGAGAGACCGATTCGCAATCCCGCAATCCCTTTTTCCAGGCCAGCTGTGTAATCTGGGACTGATTTTGCTGCCGCAGTCGCGTCGTGAGGATCGATGCCGGCAATAACTCGAAGCGCAAGTGCGGCATCGGTTACATCGCGGGCGATGATTCCCGGGCAATCCAGTGAAGAGGCAAAGGCAATCAATCCATAGCGCGACACCCGGCCATAGGTCGGCTTCAGCCCAACTACCCCGCAAAAAGCCGCCGGCTGACGAATCGACCCGGCTGTATCGGTAGCCAGCGACAAGATCGATTCTCCGGCAGCCACCGAAGCTGCGCTTCCGCCGGAAGAGCCTCCGGGAACAATGGATGTGTCCCAAGGGTTTCCAACTGGCGGCAAAAATGCTGAAGATTCATTCGACGAGCCGAAAGTAAATTCATCCAGATTGACTTTCCCAACCGTTATCGCACCCGCTATTTCCAGTCTTTCCACCGGTGTAGCGGAATAGGGCGCCACGAAATTGGCCAGGATCCTCGACCCTGCAGTGGATGGGGTCCCATGTACGCAAAAAATATCCTTGACCGAGATCGGTATGCCCGCCAGCGGGCCTGGATCTTCCCCCGCCGCCAATGCGCGATCCACGGCCTCGGCCTGCTTCCTGGCTCGCGTCTCGGTCACGTTGATAAATGCATGCACTTTTTCCAGATCGGCCGGATCAGGAGTGTACGGCTCGATTGAAGGAGCTCGCCCATCTACAGAGCTGATTCGGGCCAGAGCTGATTCCAGCGCTTCAACGGCCGAAATTTCTCCGCGCTTTATTTTGCGCACTAAAACGTGCGCGGGCAAATCGCAAATCGAACTATTCATTCAAGCTCCGTATGAGGTATTTCTGGAACAACGATGAAACGCTGATCAACTTCGGGCGCTTGCTCGATAATCTCGTCTACCCTGGCAAATTTGTCTGGCTTATCCTGCCGCAATGGTGGACGGATCGACTGTGTGTAGGGTACACCATGCGAAGTGATCGGCACATTATTATCCACCTCAATTGCCTCTAGCTCATGGATTGATGTAAGTTGTTCATTTAGTTCTCGGCGTATATACTCGGCTTCTTCATCGTTCAATTCCAACTCCGCAAGTGCCACTAAATGATCGAAGAGTTCACGAGTTATTTCGTCTGGCATTTGTAATTCTTCTCCACCGTCACACAGATTAGCGCCATTGTACTCGTTGATATACAAGCGGTCAAAGATAGTCTAATCACCACTCTCCTCGATATTTTCCAAATGCCAATCCCCTCCTTATATTCTTCAATAATGAAACTCAACGCCTGGGGAGAACAAGCGTTTTTGACGTCCCCAAACGTTATTGCCGGCTAGTAATGGTAGGTGGAGAGGATGAGCAAAGCCCGCTCACCCCATATATACGACCTTTTTCCTGCTGCAGCGAGAATAAGCTGCCTGGCGCATTGAAGAACACCCCAGCAAGCGATTACGTGCATTACGCGCTGGGAAGGGTTTAAAGACTTTTTCCCAGTAAATGACAAAACCCTCAAAATTCCTTTAGGGATGTCCTTTAGGGACAGCCCCCATTGCCGAATTTTGCCCCTTCGGGTGCGGGTTTTGTTTAAATATTCGCTCAGGACTATCGCCCTGCAGTGCCTACGGCCCTGGCCATTTATATTCTGGCTAATCGAATAAACGACTCCAGCCCCCTTGCGGGGGCTGGCCGGAACTGTGCAAAGAGCATTCCTTATTTATGTAATCCATCGGTCAATGCAGCCATCGAGCGCTACTCTATGATTGAAATCAGCGACAAATGCAACTCGATGACCCGGAGATGGTCGCTTGCGATGGAATTGTATTGCAGCATCCTTGCCCAGATCATAAACGCCGCAGAATTAAAGTCTCTACTCTAACGACGCTTCTATAATATAACTTAAAATCTTTTTCTAGTACTTTACAGATTGTTTACAACTTTTCCTGGGCCTTCCGGGTAAGAATCAAGATACACACTAGAAAAAAACTCGCCAGCTCTGATCCTATCTAATTTTTTGTCTCAATTCTCAACTCTATAATGACTGACAACCGCCAACTCCAAGCTGCCAGGGATATTCAAATTCACAAAACTGCCGTTTAAACCACACCATCGATTATCTATTAGACCTCCTGGGCTATAGACATTATCAAGTTCAATAAGTATCCTTAACAAGAAGTATCTAGTTTAGTAAAGCAGTAGCCAAAAAACGCCTGAATTGCTATTATT
>DAOVFE010000454.1 GCA_030673085.1 Anaerolineales bacterium
ATCCAGAGCCGCTCACCTTCTTTCCCGTCCGCTGGCACAACCGAATCAAAGCGCATTGCTTCTAGATTTGGCCGGCGATTGTCTACTCCTTGCGCCGTGGCAAAATCGCTAAAGGCATCTGTATCAGAGAAAGTGCCATACGTATGGCTGGTAGTATACGGGCACAATGCTGGACAAGACGCCGGCTTTGCATTAAATACCCGATTTGGCAGTTTACGATACAAGTCTGCCATAACACTTTTATCGGCCCCTTTCATCCCCAGAACTCCGCCATAGAGCCGTACAAGCTGACCATCTATTGGCCGGCCGGAACGAATCGGGCCGGCCTTGGAAGCATCTTGCCCATAAAACAGCGCCAGGAATCGGGTCATGCCCGAGCCAATGAAATATTCCCATACCAGATCAGCAAAGGAAAGACCCGAATGTGGACGACCGGCTGCAGGAAAGTTCGAAACCTTGATTGCAAGAGGACGCCGTTCAAGCAGCTCCGGATCAGCGACTAATAATCCAGTAAGGGGGTCAACGCCTTCCGGGAAATTCTCGGGACCGACCCACGAAGGCGTTTCTGTCGGCGTTGCAGACGGTTTGGACGTAGGCGTCACAGAGGGCTCAATAACCTCTGGCGTCTTGCTCGGGGTTAAGGATGGTTCTGGCGCTGGTGTGCTCTCGCTGATTGCAGCAGCATCTTCCGAAGAGACAGCCGTATCGACAACCGCTTCCGCGCAAGCACTGAGCGATCCGGTTGCTAAAAGAATTACAAGTAATAAAAGCATCCACCGTCTTATCAATCGCTTATACATGATCCGCTGTTACTCCCGTATATACTTATTTAGATATCTCATTTATGGCAAATCGTACTTTAGCCAAATCAGGAATTTTTATATCGCGCATAACCACGCTAATAGCCGCAATTTATCAATAGATAACGGCGCGAGATGAGCGGCCTGTTTTCAACTTTGATAATACATCAAGTCTTGCGTAAATTCGAACGAATCTCGGGGCTACTCCGTTGAGATGGTCTAACCTTAACTCCGAATCCAGGATAACACTTGCTCCAGATTTTTATCTAAACCTTCAACCGCATCAACAAACAAGGTCGTTAACGGATCCCAGGGCTCATATATAGACTGAATTCGCTCGACCTTAGACCAATCAACAGGCGTCCAGTTAGGGACATATTGCTCCCTATCTTTCATACGATCATTCCATATGGAAACGTCAGAGCAGTAGCAAAATATAGGCAGGAATTTTGCATTGTTCCTTTCAGCAATTTCTCGGGCTGCGGATCGAAAGCCTCCCATTGGAAAAACGCCGTCTAATACCACGCTTACACCTAAATCTAACTGCTCATCCGCGAGATCCAGAATAAGAAAGTAGCCATCAACCGTTGATCTATCTGCAAGATCATGTTCTCTAAGGACCGATTGTAGACGATCCTTAGCGAAAAGTGGGATTTGT
>DAOVFE010000034.1 GCA_030673085.1 Anaerolineales bacterium
GGGATCAATTTGCTGACGCCTGCAGATGTCCACTATGAACGGGCAGAGCAAATACTTCAGCAACGTCAAGAGGTCTTATTGACAGCCTATGAGAAGTATCCCGAACGATTTGTCAAAGGTCCCTCAGTGCTGAAGCCCTTATCGAGAGCCGTTTGGATTAATGCTCCTGAACAGGATATTGAGCTTTTCATGGAGTGATAAGGAGTTATAAGAATATTTTTACCTGCATCAAGCGTTCCAATCATATAAATGCCTACTAAATTATTATTGCAAGTTGTCTCAAGTCATTGACACATACCGCATTCTGTCTAATCGAATAAAACCGAGGGAATATCCCGCCTTGATGGCGATTTCCTTGGCCTACTCTCGACCCCAGACTATAATGTCGTTGGTTTTGGAGGAATTATGCCTAAGTCTGAAATAGTCTTTGAAACAATCGAAAGCAAAGCCCTTAAGGGGAATCCACTGGGTGATCCATCAGTCCGCCAACTGCCGGTTTATTTGCCTCCCGGATATCGCGAGTCTCAAGAACAGTATCCGACTGTTTACCTGCTCGCCGGCTTCACCGGTAGTGGCAGGACATTCATTAATCGCGTGCCATGGGGCGAGGATATCCAACAGCGAATGGATCGACTGATTTCTAGCGGCGCATGCCGGCCTATGATCCTGATCATGCCGGATTGCTTCACCCGCTATGGCGGATCGCAATATATCAACTCCATTGGAACGGGCAAGTATCGAGATTATCTTCTTGAGTTAGTTAAAATAGTTGATTCTCGCTTTCGCACGAGGCCCGATCGTGATTATCGAGCAATTGCCGGAAAATCCTCTGGAGGTTATGGTGCATTAACATCAGGCATGGAATACCCAAATATATTCGGTCTTGTGGCAGATCATAGCGGCGATATATATTTTGAAGCCTGCTATTATCCCGATTTACTCAGCCTTCCTGATCTGGCTAGCCGCCTTGACATCCCCACTATTCTTGCCGATCCTGGCGCAATTATTCCAAAGACAACCGCTTTCCATCAATTGATGAATATTTCATCAATGTCCGCCTGTTACTCGCCTAATCCCAAATCCCCTCTCGGTTTTGATTGGCCAGTCGATATCCACACCGGCGAGTTGATCCCCGAAATTTGGAGGCGCTGGAAGGCCTATGATCCAATAGAGCTTGTTTCTCAATATGAACACTCTCTTTCATCCCTCCGACTACTCTTCTTTGATTGCGGCAATCATGACGAGTATCATTTACATCTTGGTGCACGTCTGTTTGCAAAACGATTGAAATCACTAAATATTCCCTATTACTATGAGGAATTTGACGGCGGACATCGAAGCACACTCTATCGCTATGATGTTTCGCTGATGGCTATCAGTGCCGCTTTGCCTGAGTAAAAATATTAAATCTCGATAAGTTTATTCGCACACCTCCAAGATTGAAGACACTCGCTTCAGCAAACTATTGGGCTTCCAGCCGGGCAGCTATATTGCTTCATAGTTTCATTTGCGAAGCCTGCCGGCTTCGCACTTCCCCTTGAAGAACTTTAACGAGATAGTCCAACAAGCTATCAATAGAGTGTATAATCATGCGCCAGGTTCATCTAAGTGCGTATGTAAAAATATGCCAAGATAACGGCGTCTTTCACAGTAAGGCCATTTCCATCGTATCAAACATGCGCCCGCAATTATGTACAAGGACAAAGAAGATTCTGGATTCAAATCGAGGTCGCATCCATTGGCCTTAAAAGTGAGGTAGCATATTCCCAACCATGCTGACGACGTATATTCACTTATTCGCTTAATGAGTGACCTTTTAATAAGAAGTATCATATTTCAATCAGGAGCATCAAAGTGAAAGAACGATTGACTAGCTATGGAGGACAGGCAGTAATTGAAGGCGTGATGATGCGAGGGTCGCATGTCTGCGCAATCGCCGTACGCGCACCCGATAAATCTATTGTCATTAAAAGTGAAACCCTTAGTGGTCTTTATCGAGGACCACTGGCCAAAATCCCCTTCCTTCGAGGTCTGCTCATTCTTTGGGATGCTTTAGTACTCGGTATGCGAGGTTTAAGCTACTCGGCCAACATCCAATCCAGTGAGGAGGAACAGATAGAAGGTCGTGAACTCGCGCTTGCCTTGCTTGGATCCCTGGGCGCCGCCATCGTTTTATTCTTCTTGCTTCCTGCAGGGATCGCCTACCTATTTGAAGAGTTCCTGTATTGGAATACTTTTTCGGTAAACATCATGGAAGGTCTCATCCGTCTTGCTATGCTCATTGGGTATATCTGGGGCATTGGCCGAATCCCCGAGATTCACCGTGTATATTGCTATCACGGCGCCGAACATAAAACGATTAATGCCTTTGAAGCCGGTGCCTCTCTGGAACCCGAAACGGTCATGCGCTATCCTCGCGAACATGCACGTTGTGGAACAGCCTTCCTGCTTACTGTCGTTATTTTCTCTATCATTATTTTCAGCATTCTCGGCCCGATGCCCCTAATGTGGCGCCTTATTAGTAGAATCCTGTTTATTCCCGTTCTGGCCGGTATATCCTACGAATATATCCGCCTAACCGCTAAGCTTCTGAAATATCCATTGGGGAGAATCATTGCCGCCCCCAACCTCGGGCTGCAAAAACTAACGACACAAGAGCCGGATTTGGAAATGCTCGAAGTTGCTATCGCTTCCTTCAATGAGATGCGATCAAAAGAAGAGAGCTGATATCGCTATTATTGATCTCTACTCCCGACTGTGAAAAAATAGCCTCGCTTTTGCGAGGCTAATCTATTTCATCAAAGATCAATTAGAGATCAAGATGCCAATAGGAGGAAATTGATTAAGAGAAATTATTTGCCAATGATTTACTCTCTTACTTATGAAGGCAAATATATTTTTTTCAACATCATCCTACAACATTATGATTAGATGACTTCTTTCGGACCAACTGGCATTGCCACCAAGCCACTGATGATCTTTGGGTAGAAATCGGTTGATTTCTGCGGCATTTTCTCGCCAACCGATGTGCACTTCTGAACCTGCCCCATCCGCGTCGGATTAAGCACAAACATAAAGTTCGCATTCCCATTATCAATCCGGTTATATCCATCTTTTAAGTCGCGCAAGTAATCGATATTCTCTTTGCGCTCTACACTTTCTTTTGAAAGCCCCATAATTCGCTGAATAAGCAATTCATGAAGAATGCTAACGTCAAGCATCCGCCATGCCAGATCGCGATCTGGCGCAATCTCAGCCATTGCTTCTGGACTTTTCAATATCAAAACCGCATAGCTGCCATCGTAGAAACCAATACGAGGAGACTCCGTTGTGGCTTCCATAAGAGCAAGCTTAAGCGCAGATTGATCTGATAAGGGTATAACCTTAAAGTAGGCTTTTGCCTTCTCAATAACTTGTTTGCTAGATAGTTTCGAGTATGAATGAATCAATCGGTGGGTTGGCAGAATTACCAGACCTGGATCGGAGGTGCTTACTAAGGTTACCATCCGGTAATTAAATGCAGCTTTGCCGGGTGCGTCCGGATGCAATGATCTCATTGAATCTCGGAAGTTGATCGCAGTTTCATAGCGGTGATGTCCATCGGCAATAATTAAATTGCGTTTGGGAGCCATTTCTGCCCGCACCTTATCGATCGTTTTTGAATCAGTTATTACCCAGAACCGCTGCTCAACATCGCTTTCATATAAATCCCGGATGACCAACGGCTTCATTCCCGCAATCGCATTGTCCAAGATAGCATTAATATTGTTCTTCTCATCGGGATAAAGCATAAATATCTGTCCGAAATAGGTCTCCGCAGCCCTGGTTAGTTTAAGACGATCAATTTTAGGGCCCGATAGCGTTCGCTCATGAGGTAAAACTACTCCTTCATCAAAAGTGCTGATTTCGAACGCCGCTATGAAGCCTTTGCGGGTATAAATGTCGCTCCCCGGCAGCGAAAATTTCTGCTGTAGGACATATAATGCTGGCTGATCTTCCCGTATCATGACGCCTTGATCAAGCCAAGCATCTATATAGCCCCGCGATCGAGTATAGACGTTGTCTTCTTGGCTATCGCTATCCAGAGACTTGCCTTTAATGATCTTTGCAATGGTATAGTCGCTCTGAGCATAATATTTATCTTGCAAACCATAGCGAATTCGATCATAAGGCTGACTAACTACTTTCGAAATGTCTTCTATAACCGCAGGATTGTAACGAATTCCTCGAAATGGACTGATATATGCCATCTCAACAATTCTCCCTCGAAAAGGCGATCATTTTCTCAGCCACTTCAGCTCCAACCCTCGCCTGGGCTTCTTTTGTCGCTGCGCCGACATGCGGCGATCCGATTACTTGATCTAGCTCAAAAAGCTTGTTGCCTTTGCTTGGCTCTTCCGTATAAACATCTAATCCCGCGCCGGCTACTTTTCCACCTGCTATAGCATCATAGAGCGCATCTTCGTCTAAAATCCCGCCTCGGGCACAATCAATAATTCGTATCCCATCTTTCATTTTCCCAAACGCATCTCTGTCAATCAAGTGACGAGTCTCTTCGGTAAGCGGTAAGTGTAAAGTAATATAATCCGACCGGCCAAGAAGATCATCTAGAGAGACCATCTCGGCATTTTCAGCTTCTTTTACCCAAGGATCATATGCAATCACCTTCATACCCAAAGCCACAGCCCTCTTAGCGACTTCCCTGCCGATTCGACCAATGCCAATTATCCCAAGTACCTTGCCATAGATCTCAGTCCCCTTAAACTTCTTTTTCTCCCATAGCCCGGCCTTCATAGAAGCAGTTGCTTGCGGAATACGACGAGCGAGAGCAAACATGTAACTGATTGACAGTTCTGCAACCGATATCGAACTCGCTGCAGGCGTATTCATGACGGTGATGCCCTTCGACTTGGCATACTCCACGTCGATATTGTCCAATCCCACGCCTCCACGTACTATGGCCTTTAGATTGATCGCAGCATCGATTAATGATTGTCGGACTTTAGTACGTCCCCTGACGACTATGCCCTCGTAATTCGAGATTGCAATAAGCAAATCGTCAGCCGAAATGTCGTCCCGGACATCTATATCGATCCCCGCCGAGCGCATGGCTTCAATTGCTTTTGGATCTGTCGGATCACAGATTAGGACCTTCATTTTATCTCCACCTCTTTCGATATAAAATTGATCGAGATTCTCTTAATAATCCTCTGGTAAGACAACTCTATAGCTTTTTTCTTCGCTTTCGCCCCCTCAAATCCTTTGCATAGTATTTAATCCGGCCGAATATAGTCCAATTATTTACAGTTCTTCAGAAAAGCTTCCCCAGGCAAAAGATGGCCCAAACAGAGCTCCTATCACCTCCCTGGATCATACTATGCTCACTCAGATTAGCTTGATAAATACCTATAATCCCAGGATTTCATTTATTTGAGCAATGAGCCATTTCATATCATCTATAGTGAGATCACCCATATGAGCAATTCGGAAACATTTTTCCTTCAAGTCGCCATAACCGTTCGATATCATCGCCCCACGCTTGCCAAGTTCTTCATTTAGCGTGGTAACACTGATTCCACGTGTATTTTCTACATTGGTAACAGTCGGAGATAGATATCGCTCATTACTGTATAGTCTAAATTTTTCCCGCGCCCATTCCTGAACATAGCTCGCCATTTGCATATGGCGCTCCCATCGATTCTCAAGCCCCTTTGCCAAAATATCGTCCATCTGTTTATTCAAAGCCTGGATCAAACTGATCGCCGGCGTTGCTGGCGTCTGATGCTTCTCGTACTTCTTATCCATTACATCCCAGGCGAAATAAAATCCACGATTCGGAATCTTCTTACCTCGTTCACGGGCTCGATCACTTACAGCACACACTGTCAGCCCGGCCGGCAATGCGAAGCATTTCTGTACACCTGCCAGGCATACATCCAATCCCCATGCATCGAACTCGATTTTCGCACCACACATGCAACTTACCGCATCGATTAAAATAAGAACATCAGGATATTTATCATGAATCCTCTCTGCAATATCTTTCACCGGATTCATCACTCCAGTGGAAGTTTCATTCATAACGAGAGTCACTGCATCATATTCGCCACCGGAAAGAGCCTTATCCACCAGGTCCGGTGTTATTGCCTGCCCCATGGGAACTTCTATTTTGCCACAGGGAATGCCATTGGCCATTGTAATTTGATGCCAACGTTTTGAAAAAGCTCCGCAAATTGTGCTTAATATCTTTTTCTCAGATGCCTGACGAATCGACCCTTCCATTACTCCGGTTGATGAAGAGGCAAAGAGATAAACTCTCGATTTGGTATAAAGCATCTTTTGCAGCTTCTCAGTAACAAGAGCCTGCAGATCGGAATATTCCTTCGCGCGATGCCCAATCATAGGCACGGCTTGCGCCTGAAGGATTTCCTCACGTACATGCGTCGGACCAGGAATAAACAGCTTTTTATACATGTAGCATCTCCCTTATATCTTTCTTATAAAAATTTTACATTAAACTTTTTGGTTAAGATCTGTCCAATTCATGCATTGCTTCATACACGAATTAACTTAATATTACTACTCATCTGGCTATCTTGCTTGTTAACGATAGCCCTTTCGTGTAAATGCCAATCGTATCGCTATATACTCATCAACCCTTGCCACTTAACTATTTTTGTTTAATCTTACTGAATTCTCAATTCGATCGGCATCATTCCATTTATCTTTCTCGAATCAATCGAAAACATTTACTAATCGAAATGTCGATGGGTAGAGTCTTTATCACTTCTGATTGAACACTATCAACATTCCTAGCATACCAAAATAATCGTCCCATTTGATAGAAATGGGACGATTATCAACTAAATCAAGGCTTTTTATCCATTCGGTCAGGCAGTCTCGAGATACTGCTTTACTTCCCAATCTGTCACTTGGGTACAGTAATTCTCCCACTCTGCTCGCTTGGCGCGAACGAATGCATCATACACATTGGGACCAAGTGCATCCTTGATTATTTGATCCTTAGCGAGCTCATCCAGTGCATTTCCCAGTGAATTCGGTAATTGTCCAATATTCATTTCCGCTAATTCGTCCTTGTTCATGGCATAAATATTCACATCATTCACTGGCGGCGGGCATTTCATTTTCCTATTGATTCCATCAAGACCAGCAGCCAGCATCGCTGCAAAAGCAAGATAAGGATTACAGGATGGATCGGGGAAGCGAAGCTCTGCCCTAGATGCCTCTGCATGGTCGTCCGGAGAGTATGGAATTCGAATCATAGCTGAACGATTTATTTGCGCCCAACATACATAAACCGGCGCTTCGTATCCAGGTACAATTCGCTTATAAGAATTTACAGTTGGAGCAACAATTCCTGCTAAAGACTTTGCATGAGCGAGCTGTCCTGCAATAAAGCCATATGCCAGTTTCGAAAGATGATAAGGATCGGCTTTATCATAGAAAAGATTATTCCCTTTCTCATCAAATATCGATTGGTGAACATGCATGCCAGATCCATTGATTCCATAAATTGGTTTTGGCATAAATGTAGCGATAATCCCAAATTTAGCCGCCAACGCTTTGACTGTGTACTTCAGCGTTATGACATTATCTGCCGTTCGTAGAGCATCAGCAAAATGAAAATCAATCTCATGCTGACCAAGTGCCACTTCGTGATGTCCCATCTCGACTTCAAGACCCATGCTTGATAAAGCCAGCATGAGTTCGGCACGGACGCGCGAGGCGGCGTCACTGGCCGAAAAATCAAAATATCCGCCAACATCATAGGGAACTGGATGCATATCATCTGGTCCATTCTTCTTTATCAGGAAGAATTCCGGCTCCGGTCCTACATTATAGCGCCAGCCCCTCTCCTTCAGTCTATTAAGTAGACTCTTTAAAATGCCTCTTGGCGATCCCGGAAAAGGCGAACCATCAGGAGAATAAATATCGCAGAAAATGCGCGCTCGTCGCACCTCCGCTTGGGTCCAAGGCAATACTGCATAGCTGCTTTCATCTGGCACAAGCAGCATATCGCTTTCCTGGATACGGGCGAATCCTTCTACTGAAGATCCGTCAAACCAGACACCTTCATCCAAAGCCCTCTGTAGTCGCTCGATAGGAATATCTACGCTCTTTACTACGCCAGTGACATCAGTGAATTGTAGGCAAATGAACTTTACCTCGTCTTCACGCACCCTCTGTTGAAGTTCTGATGACATATTGTCTCTCCTTAAATTGCCCGAATTCTTTCAGTCTATTGCCTGGCTTATAGTCGCTCTTGATATTGCGGGCCTTTTTCCCAATATATATAAAAAGCCAGCACCTAATCATGCGATCTTATTTGCCGAGATTCCACGGGGAAAGGCTCATTACTTATTAACAGTTTCCGTTTGTCAGGATTGGCAAATGCTCTGCCCTCAAATCATCGGATGGGAATTCCGGGCATTGTAGCAATCCATGAATTAGCAGTCAAGCCAAATTGGCGCTGCAATTTTATCATTCATAAATTTCAACACTGTGCTTTTCCCTGCCAGATAATTGCGCGAATTGCATTAAGGCTAGCTTGGGATGAGAAGTCAACATTATTGTTTCGAAATTATTATTTCTCGATTCTATTCGGAGGACATAATTGTAACTTGATCGCTCGCTTCGATGAATTTTTTATGCGAGCCTCATGAGCCATTCGAAGGCCTACAATCCAAAGAACATGATCTCCAATGGTTACTAGTGGCCATTGTTTTCGAGCTAACTGCGGGATGTGCAAGTTGATCAGCAGATCCGAAACCTTAATTCTTCCCCCCGACCCCAAGGGCTGAATACGATCGCCGGCCAGCCGTGAGCGCACAATAATTTCTCCGGAAACGCAATCAGCATCAAATACAGCCGTTCGCCCGGTCGGATCGTCCCGCAAACTAGCCAGCATGTTATCCGTCACTCGCACTCGCTTTGCAGTAAGACGCCACCCATCGGCCAAATCGAGATTACCCGGCAGTGGCAACATTTCAGAATGAAGATCTTTCAATTGAGGGTATTGTGGAAAGCTTATTCGAGCACCCGGAAAGCTGATAATGACTTCCAAGCCTGCCTGCCAAAGATCTAGGCCACCAATAAGCGGTAATCTTGCCGGCTGCGAGCAATTAATTGCCTCCAATCCCCGCTCGATAACCTCAAATGAAATGTCGCGCTGTTCTGGCCGCAGCTTTCGTATGACCTCCTTCATAATTGATCTCTGCAGTGCAATTGGAGAATCCTTAAATTCCGCCCGATCGATAGCTAGTCCACCCTCTCCTGCTGCTCTTATGATTCTGGGCCAATTCTGTTTTGTAAGCGAATTAACAAGATCAGCCTCGCCAGCCATAACTCGGCTCATTCGGAGCAAGACCTGGCGAATTCCAGGATTGTAATCCTCCAACAACGGCAAGAGTTTATGACGCAGACGATTACGAAAGAAAGCAGTATCTAGATTGCTAGAATCCTGGCGTGGAATAATCCCGATCTTCGAACAATGATCTTCGATTTCTGCCCGTCCGATCGTGAGAAGCGGACGCACCAACATAATCCCTCTGGTGTTGGGGATAGGGATAACATCCGTAATACCCACCCACGCATCCAGGCATGTCTTAGCCAGCATCCCGCTTAATCCTGATACGCCAGCCCCTCGCAGGAAATGCATTAGCACGGTCTCAACTTGATCGTCATTATTATGGCCAGTTGCAATATATTCGAAGTCATAATCCTTAGCGACGCGTATTAGAAACCGATAACGAAGAATTCGCGCTGCTTCTTCAAGCGAGAGCCCTTTGCGAGCAAGAGCTCTTACATCCTCTTGTCCGACTATAATAGGAATTCCATAATCCTGTGTAACTTCGCTGACGAACTTCGCTTCATCTCTACTTTCGGCACGCAATTGATGATCGAGATGTGCAACGACCAGTTGATAGCCAAGATGATGTAGGCAATCCAACAAGCATAGGCTATCAGCGCCGCCGGACACACCTACAACCAGCGCCTGGCCTGGCTTTAGAAGGCTCTCTTTCTCAATAAAGGCTTTAACCTTGTCGTAAAGATCCATCATAACTCGATTATAGCATCAGCCTTTTAAAAGCGGTCTTAATATAGCTAGAATAAGCTGACCTTTAATACTGAGGGTGTTAAAAAAACATATTTACCCATAAAAGGGTATGGTATATGTGGGGTGGAAGCTCCGCTTCCACCCCACATATACCATCATTTCGGCAATTCTTAACAATCTCATGCTATCTATAGCCCG
>DAOVFE010000200.1 GCA_030673085.1 Anaerolineales bacterium
TATCGCCCTGCAGTGCCTGCGACTAATCTACTAAACGATAGAATTGGCGGCAAAAAATAACAGAGATGCCGCGCCGGGGCGTCTTCGATTAAACGCTCTCGAGCAATTGACATGATTGTTCACCGGCGGGGGCATGGATAATACAAATATCCGAGCCGTATAGGATTGTAAGCAGGATCCTCACTTCGACCATCACAATGAGGAATATTGCGATTAACAGTTCTCCTCCGCAGCGGCCGATAAAACCTTCTGTCCTCCCGCCGGATCAACGGCCGCTTGCCACAGGGGATGTGGGGGATAGGGCGAGTGTCCCCCACAGTCCCCCCATGGGGGACGAACAGGGGGGATTAAAATGGCTAATCGAATAAAATGCCAACAACTTTTTACAATTCAGCCTTCCTATTCCATGATTTTAATGAAAAAAGCCCAAATGCGAGAATGGAGACGGTATATATGGCAAGACCATTTTCTCTGATATGATTGATAAGCAGTTTATCGAAGCGGATAATTCCGCGCCGGGCGCTGCAGGTAATTTAGTCGGCATTTTCGAAACTGCATTTCAGCCCAATACTGGCTCACTCAAACCGCTGGAGCTTCAGCAGTTGGTATCGACCGTAAGATCAGTGGCAGTTTTATTATCATTCGCTGCCATCCCTTGTTCAAATGGTCTACACTCTAACTTTAGGCAATAGATTATAAATCTGTACATGCTTCTGACAGCATCAAAATGGAACCGCAAAAAGGGCAAAACATTAATGCCCACAATTAATAGGATTAAAGTAACAAGAATGTGAATAATGCAATCCGACTTACTGGCTGGCGGTTAACCGCCGCTCGCATCCTGGCATTGATATTGGTGATAGTAATCACTATCTATATATTTACCATCCGGGATGAGGCCGAAAAGTTAAGGGCTTATGGCTATCCAGGAATTTTCCTGATATCTATTCTAGCCAACGCCACTTTGGTCCTACCCGTCCCCGGCGTAGCGATCACTTTTGCGATGGGCGCCGTTCTAAACCCATATCTTGTGGCGCTTGCTGCTGGCGCTGGATCTGCTTTAGGTGAGCTAACTGGCTACTTGGCCGGCTTCAGCGGCCGGGGAGTTGTATCTAAAAATCCGGCCTATGAACGGCTTAAACAATTCACTGAATCATACGGCGGACTTGCAATCCTGGTGATGGCTTTTATCCCCAACCCTTTGTTTGACCTTGCAGGCATCGCCGCTGGCGCGCTCCGCATGCCTGTGATTAAATTCCTTTTTTGGGCAGTGATTGGCAAAACTCTAAAAATGATCGCCTTCGCCTTTGCAGGCGCGCAATCCATCGAATGGCTTATAAATCTGCTTGGATAAGCCTATGCTTCATCCTGAATATGGCTTTATCCTAAACTGCGTCCCAGATATGGATTCAATGCTTTAGCCGGTTGAAACCATCATGGACCGCCAGGAATCCCTTGCCCCAATTTGAGCCGCTATCTCTTCCTATGTCGGCCCGCCATTTGATGTTGGATGAATTCGCGACTCCATGTACGGTTCCGCAAATAGTCAATCCGTTCTTCCATCCGTGATGGTTGCAGTCGAAAAACGCGCGGCAAAGTACCTAAATCTGCCGCACGATTGGTCGCCAGATAATCAAGCCAAAAAGTGGTTGCCGGTGGATCAGGCAACAGCCTTTCCATTAGACGCGTGGCTGCGCGCAAGTAAGGAGGGGCAACCGGGATAAGAAGGCGAGATCGTCCGAGCTTTTTCATTACCATACAAACTACCTGTGAAAATGTCAGAAATTCAGGCCCGCCAATCTCGTAAGTTTGCCTTTCTGTGGCGGCGTCATTCAAGGCCCAGACAATGCAAGTTGCCAGATCTTCTACCCAAAGAGGTTGAAGTACAGTTGATCCACTTCCGGGCAGAGGAAAGACGAAAGGGATAAGAGTAATCATCATTGCCAATGATGAAGTAAAATGATCCTCTTCGCCAAACACTATACCAGAACGTAAAATAGTATATGACACTCCGCTCCTACGGATATATTCTTCCGCTTTTCCCTTAGCACGAAGTAGAGGGTAGGCTGATGTTCGCTCAGCGCCAAGATGGCTCAAATAAATCAAACGCTTCACCCCGGCATCGGCCGATGCTTCCGCTAATACACGGGCACCCTCGACTTCCGTCAGATCTAAATCGGATTGCATTCCGATTTTTTCCGCCCCAGCAAGATGGATGACTATATCCACACCGACAAGCGACGCGCGGACTCCCCGCCAATCAGCTAGGCTCGCCAAAGAGATATCCGTTTCAATGCCGCATGGCAACCTCGGCGAATGCTTCGAGGGCCGGATAAGCGTGCGAATGTTATAGCCGGATTCACTTAAATGCCGCATTGTTGTCCGGCCGACAAATCCTGTGCCTCCAGTAATGAGAATCATGTAATAGTGACCATTTTCCAGTGATTCAAGCTATACGCCTTATCGCAATCCACGTCAAAGAAGGTTGCAGCCATTTCAATCATCTGGTTGATTCTAGCATATCCCGCTTCTGCCCCCTATGACATCCCTACAGTGAAGAACCCCGCAGCAAGCTGCGGGGCATCTTCCAAGGAAAAAGCCAATATATGGCGGCTGCCCCCAAACCCCCGTTTGCCATTCATTCCCGCAGTAAGCTGCGCGGGATTCTGGCTTTTTCCCATAAAGCTTTGCCCATTTCTGTTAATAATCGGATTTTACACATCGTCTAGAGATATCACTACAGGCGTCCTCGGCTTTGGCCGCCCAGATTCTGCAGCTCCGACGCAATCCGAAATTAAATCAACTTAAGCTCAATATTATACAAGCGGGGCAATATTACCTATTCGCTTCCCATATTAAAACCAAGAGGGCGCATGAATTTGCGCCCCGACGCTCTGGGTTCTTTCTGACCATCTATTAGATAATGTCTTTAAGGTCAGTCCACTTGTTTCTCCTTAGCCTCATCTGCAACAGCGATAAGTTCATCGGTCATATCCCGTAGATATTTTTCCGGCACCAACCCAACCTGCTGATGTACTAGTTTTCCCTTGGCGAAAAATAACACGTTTGGAATACCTTGAACGCCATATTCAGTTGCCCTTTTCTGACTTTCATCCGTATTTACTTTCGCCACAATCAGCTTGCCGGCATAATCCTTTGCAATCTTTTCAAGAATCGGTCCTACCATTAGGCAAGGAGCACACCATGGCGCCCAGAAGTCTACAATCACTGGAATCTCGGATTGTAAGACCACTTTCTCGAAAGCTTGGTCGGTAACATGAATTGGTTCATTGATCATCTTGCTCTCCTATATATGACAATTATTGTCTATTTATACTTCATTCTTCGTAGAATTGGAATATCTATGCAGTTAATCGTTCCTTCCCTAGAAAAGCCTCCTTAAAGACAAACGGGGTAAGATAGAGGATGCTAAAATAAACAGATTTAACCTTAAGATAGAACCCTCTTAAAAAGTCCTCTAAGATACCTCATTCGTAAAACGCCGGAATTATTTATTATATTACTGAATGCACTGAAAAAAGCCCAAATACGAGACAGGAATTTCCCTACTGGTGGATGCTTTTTTCGATGCACTTATTACTACTTCTGGCCATACTCACCATGAATAACACAGATAACCAGCTATTTGCCAAAACTATTCCGCTAATCTATACCGATAAATCAATAATAAGACCTCCAGTAAATACCAATTTAAATTAGGCTCCATATCAAACGCACCGCCCTGCCACTTGTCTTGATTAATACCTTTTATCGGCATTATTAAGGCAAGTATAAACAATCCATACCAGTATATCATTCGGTCTAAAATTTTATTGAGGAAGTTGAAAAACCAATTTGCCAGTAAATGACAAAACCCTCAAAATTCATTTAGGGATGTTCTTTAGGGACATCCCTCATTGCAGGAATTTTGCCCCTTCGGGTGCAGGTTTTGCTTAAATATTCGCTCAGGACTATCGCCCTGCAGTGCCTACGGCCCCGGCCATTTATATTCTGGCTAATCGAGTGAAGAACCCCGCAGCAAGCTGCGGGGCATCTTCTAAGGAAAAAGCCAATATGAGGGCGGCAGCCCCCAAACCCCCGCTTGCCATTCATCCCCTCAGCATGCGACGCATGCTATCGATCACGATCATTCGCTTTATGGAAGAGCATATCGAAGCACGGCCGAATGGAAAGGACGAAGCCCATCGACTTTGCGGGCGAAGCCCGTCGGCTTCGCTAAAACAATTGCTTTCATTTCTTCAACACAATCCGGGATAAGGTATAATGAAAAAAATGATTTAAAAAGCATCCTTTGGAAAATTATTTCCAGCAATTAGTCAGACTACAAGCTTTCTCTGCCAGAAATATTGCGCCCTTACAGCGACGCAACCATCATTATTGTCGATCAAGTACTGGAGCGCCACAGTGATCGTGCCCATGCGCAATTACGAAGCAA
>DAOVFE010000043.1 GCA_030673085.1 Anaerolineales bacterium
GCAACAGAGATCAAGGCGGGTAAGATATTTGGCGACGCCGAGAATCCATTGCTGGTTTCCTGCCGGTCGGGCGCAAAATTTTCAATGCCCGGTATGATGGATACAGTTCTAAATATTGGCCTGAACGAGGAAACGGTCAAAGGGATGGTGAAGCTGACTGGCGATCCGCGCTTTGTCTACGATGCCTATCGACGGCTGATTCAGATGTTTGGTACGGTAGTATTAGATATCCCGGATGAGGCTTTTGAGAAGCCGTTAGATGAATATAAAAAGGATAAAGGATATAAAAGCGATACCGAACTATCGGCCGACGATTGGAAGTCTTTAACCAAGGCTTTCAAGGACGCGGTTAAAAGCCACAAAGGCTTTGATTTTCCACAGGAGCCGATCAAGCAGCTGCGGATGGCAACCGAAGCGGTTTTCAGCTCTTGGAATGGCAAGCGAGCGATCGATTACCGCAAGGCAGCAAATATATCAGATGATCTTGGCACTGCCGCTAACATCGTCACTATGGTGTTTGGTAACATGGGAAGTAATTCCGGCACCGGTGTTGCCTTTACTCGCAATCCTTCAACCGGTGAAAAGAAAATCTGGGGGGAGTATTTGCTAAATGCACAGGGCGAGGATGTGGTTGCCGGTATCCGCAATGCCTCGAAGATTGAACACATGAAAGAAGAACTTCCCGAATCCTATGAGGAGTTCATTAATATCTGTTCAGAGTTAGAGAAACACTACCGCGAGATGCAGGACGTGGAGTTCACCATCGAGCGAGGTAAGCTCTGGATGCTCCAAACGCGTAATGGCAAGCGCACGGCTGAAGCGGCACTAAATATTGCGGTAGATATGGTTAGCGAGGGTTCGATCACAAAAGAAGAGGCCGTCAGCCGGATCGAGAATACACAGATCGATGCACTGCTTCATCCCCAGTTTGATCCGGAGGCTCTTAGGAAGGCGAGCACCTCTGGTAGATTTTTTGCCAAGGGAGTGAATGCTTCGCCCGGTGCCGCAGTTGGACGAATATACTTCGATGCTGATACGGCTGAAGCCAAAGCGACAAATGAGAATCAAAACGTGATCATGGTCCGGCCGTTCACAAAGCCGGATGACGTACATGGCATGCTAGCCTCGAAAGGAATCGTGACCAGCGAGGGCGGCGCTACCAGCCATGCGGCTGTTGTAGCTCGTCAATTTGGTGTTCCATGTGTGGTAGGAGCTTCTGAGATCAAGATTGATCTTAATGCCCGCAAGATGAGCGCCAATGGCATTACTGTGAAAGAGGGCGAGTGGATTTCGGTGAATGGTACCACGGGCGAAGTTTATATCGGTGAGATCGATACACGAATGCCCGAGTTCGAAGAGCAGGTTGGGCTGATGACCTTGCTTGAGTGGGCGGATGAGATTGCTGCCCGAAAAGGCGTACGCAAGGGCCCGGAGGGATTTCCTACTCGTGGCTTGATGGTATGGGCCAATGCTGATTATCCGGCCGATGCCCGCCGAGCCCGTCAATATGGGGCACAAGGTATTGGATTATGCCGCACGGAGCACATGTTCTTCGAGCAGGAGCGATTACCGATCGTGCAGAAAATGATTCTGGCAGAAACGTCCGAAGAACGCAGGGAGGCGCTCGACAAGCTCTTACCTTATCAGCGGTCCGACTTCGAAGGCTTGTTCGAGGCCATGGATGGGCTGCCGGTAATTATTCGACTGATCGATCCGCCGCTGCATGAATTCCTCCCAAGCCTCGAGGAGCTCATTGAAGAAGTAGCTACTATGCAGGCCAAGGACGAGACCGAGGGTCTGGCGGAGAAGAAGGACCTGCTGGGGAAGGTCCAGTCGCTGCATGAATCCAATCCGATGATGGGGTTGCGAGGCGTGCGTTTGAGCATCGTGATGCCTGGGATTGTTCAAATGCAGGTGCAGGCGATCTTTGAGGCGGCGGCGAATATGGCCCTGAAGGGGGTCAATGTCAAGCCGGAAGTGATGATTCCGCTTACAGGTCATGTTAATGAGCTGAAGGCAATCCAGCCGAAGCTGATAGAGATCGCGCATCAAGTTATGAAAGAAAAGGACATCGAATTCCCCTATAAGTTCGGGACTATGATCGAAATTCCGCGGGCGGCGCTCACAGCCGGCGAGATCGCTGAAGTGGCCGAATTTTTCTCCTACGGCACAAACGATCTGACGCAGATGACTTTCGGTTATAGCCGGGATGACGCTGAGCGGAATTTCCTTATGACGTATGTTGAACAGGGCATTCTGCCATGCAATCCATTCCAGTCGATTGACGCCGATGGTGTGGGACGGCTGATGGAGCTCTGTGCATTAGAGGGCCGTGCGACCCGACCTGAATTAGAGGTTGGCATCTGCGGCGAGCATGGCGGCGATCCGGAATCGATTATGCTATGCCATAAGTATGGCTTGAATTACGTGAGCTGTTCTCCCTTCCGGGTGCCGATTGCCCGTTTGGCAGCTGCTCATGCTGCACTGGAGCTTAAAAGCTAATCGGCGAGATCACGACAGCAAATAAATAATTCGCCGTGAATTTGATGAAATAGGCGGGGCGCACTAATAGCAGTGCGCCTCGTGTCATATTTCGCAGTTATGACTGTACTTAAAAAGTCAGATACCTCACGCCAATGCACATCGCGAGCTGGCGCTTGCCGTCGTGCACTGTCACTTGCTGCGTAATTCTTCTCTCTTCCTGCTTAAGGGCCTTCTCGATGCGTCTAAGCATTATTTGAAAGCATTGGGTAATTGAAGTTACTTGAGAAAGGCTTATAAATGGAGAACCGCCCGGATTAGGGCGGCTTTGCCGATTAGGGAAAAGCGAAGAAGATGGATCTTCCAATTGAAAATGCCTCCACGGAGATTCGAACTCCGGTCTTGGCCTTGAAAGGGCCACGTCCTGGTCCCCTAGACGATGGAGGCAACGGTCTGAATTCTACCATGGGCCTAGGGGAAGGGTCAACGATTCTTGCGTCGCTTCGACCGTCCGCCGCGATAAGAAGGTGCGGTGATGGGCCGGATCTCGCATATACGGCGATCGAACATGCGGGATTTTAAACGTGGGTCAAGCTCATCAAGCGTCTCGAAGGATGTGATAACGGTTGGCAAAGCAGCATTGTAGCGATAGTTAAATAGTTGATATAGTTTTTCTCGGACCCAAGGTGACGTCGCTTGTGTGCCAAGATCATCAAGAATCAGTAAAGGGGCAGTGCGGATTTCTTCAAACCGTTGATCATAAGAAACGGTGCTGGATGGATTGAAAGTCGCTCGTAAGTGATCGAGCAGATCCGGAATTCCGATAAACAACACTGGATATCCTTGACTGGCGCGATAATTTGCGACTGCAGCTCCGAGATGAGTTTTGCCGGAGCCGTAAGGACCAATCAATATTAACCATCCTGAGGGTTTTTCGGCGAATGCTCTGGCTGCCTCGAAGGCTTCTTCCAGCGTTCGTTGATCATCAGAGCTGAGTTTCTCAGATTTACGCAGGTTAAATGTTCCAAATGTCTGCCGGGTGTGGAGCGAGAGCGAAGATAGCTCGTATTGGCCCGTATCGTCCATAGGCCGGCGATAATCGGGAGCGTTAATTTGAATATGAGAGACCGTGTCCGGATCTGAAAGCCGGGAGCGCATCCGCCCTTCGATTTCAGCCAGCGCTAGATTAGTAGTTATAACCATGGGCAGATGATTAATATATCGATAATTCAGGATCTGGAAGAGCTTTTCACGCGCCCATTCGGTGGCACTTTGGGTGCCGAAATCATCGAGGATCAAGAGCGGCGACTGACGGATTTGTTCGAAGCGCTCTTGGAAAGTAATCTCCTCGGCATTGAAGGCAAATCGCAGGGAATCGAGTAAGTCAGGAACGGTTAGGAAAAGCGTCGGCATGCCAATCGACACACAGTAATTTGCAATAGAAGCCGCCAAGTGGGTCTTGCCACAGCCATAGGGGCCCTGTATTAGAAGCCAGCCATTGAGTGACTGGGCGAAATCCCGGGCCATGTTATATGCGCATTCAATGGATTCTTGTTGCCGTTGGCCAAGGCCAGCTCGTCCATGCGGCTTGAAGGATACAAAGGTTAGCTCCTACAATTCATCAAGGTGGCTGAGACTGAATAGCCTGGCTTGGATCCGAGATTGCACATCTTCACTGCGGCAACTGCAGATTTCCAATTTCCCGAAATCCGGATGTCCTATTGGCAGATCCCGCCGTACATAGCCAAGACCGTGACAATATGGGCAGCCAGGGTCGCCGAGGGTTGTTTTCTCGATTTTATTCATCGATGTAGTCGGCGTATTCCCCCTCGAGGTATCTTCGGCGATCCTTTTTAGAGTTTCCTCGATCTTTTCGTTCATCTTTACCTCTAGTCTGCCAATCTTCAAGGATGGCGCGAATATAGCGCCACTTTCGTACATTATTCTCAACTGCAATCTGGATTGCTTCTGTAATCCATGATTCGGGATAGGCTTGCTCGGCATCGCGAAGCGTTTCAGCGATCATCGGTGTGAGTGGACCGATATTTTGCTCGAATAGTGTAAAAATATTAGGGCGTTCAACACTCAGATCGATGGGCGCCTCAGTTTTATCTGGCAACCATTCGCCCTTTTCGATTTTTCCTATGGTCGCATGGCCTCCTGGCGTATTAAGGAAAAAAAGGTACTCTTCTTTCTGAGCGGAGTTGATAGTGATGCTCAATAATGTACCTCGAGCCGTAGCGCGTTCTAATGCATCTTGAAGCGATTCAGCGGCTGTCATTCCGGGCGTGGTAATCGCTGAAAGCAAAAGATGATCGGCAAGCATATCGTCTTTGCTGATATAGCGATATGGTCCATCTTTCTGAGCAATTGCCCAGAAGGCGTATAACGTGATCTTGAGCTCTCCAAGATGATCGATCGATGGGAGAAGCTCACTAAAGAACTGATTTGGGATTGGCGTTTGCCGTGCCTTATTCTCAGTGAATCCGGCAAAACTATACGAATATTTCATAGTAAATTGTAATCCGTTATACAAATCCCGAAAGCACAGGATGGGATGATGCCGGTCCGAGCGCTACGCGCTTGATTGCGTCGATACGAAGTGAAGGCCGTATGGGAAATGAATCTGTTGGCCTAGGGTAAATTGGGTTTTCGTATCTCAGCGTTTTCGAATTTGGCCAGTGTTTTTCGAAAGACCAGATCTACCGTTCCGACCGGGCCATTTCGGTGCTTAGCGACGATAATCTCAGCAATATTCTCGCGCAGACTATTTTCCTCGTATTGGTCTGGCCGGTATATAAACATGACAATATCTGCATCCTGCTCGAGACTGCCTGATTCGCGCAAGTCTGAGAGAACGGGATGCTTATCAGTTCGTTGTTCAACCGCACGGGAAAGCTGGGCTGCAGCCAGAATTGGGACGTTTAGCTCACGCGCCAAAGCCTTAAGATTACGTGAAATGTACGAGACTTCCTGAACGCGGTTGTCGCTGCGTGTATCTCCACTCATCAATTGAAGGTAATCGACGATAATTAGGTCCAAGCCCATTTCCATGTGCAATCTTCGAGCTTTAGTTCGCAGCTGCAACGGCGTGATGGCTGGCGTATCGTCGAGGTAGATATGAGTGTCGCTGAGCCTGCTAACTGCCTGGGTGAATAATGGCCATTCTTCATCTTTTATCTGACCCAAGCGCATCCGCTGGGAGTCAATTTCTGTTTCCTGGGCCAACAGGCGCTGAACGAGCTGCTCGTTGGACATCTCTAGCGAGAATATGGCCACATGCTTCTTGTGAATTTGTGCCGTATTTTTAGCAACCGATATCAGGAATCCGGATTTACCTTGTCCAGGCCGACCAGCGATGATCAGTAAATCGCTCGGCTGCATCCCGCCCAATAGCCGATCGAGATCTATAAAGCCAGTTGGCACACCAACGGTTTCATCTTGATGGCGAGCCAAATAGTCAATTCGGTCGTAGTAGGCGCTTAGGACCTGCTTGATCGGTTGGACCACGTTTGTAAGGCGGCTTTCGCTAACTCCGAAAATGGCCTTTTCGGCGTCGTCTACGACATTCTCAACCGGAGTATCAGATTTATATGCGAGGCGAGCGATTCGATTGGCTGCATCTAGCAATCGGCGCCGTATTGCCATTTCCTCGACTAATTGTCCGTACGCCTCGGCATGAAGCGAGGAGGGCACAGTATTAATCAACGCCGCCAGGTATGCTGAACCCCCGCTTTCTTCAATGCGGCCTTGGCGATCAAGCTCTTCAGAAACGGTGAGTATGTCAATGGGAAGACGTTGGTCATGCAAACTCGTGAAGGCTTCCCAGATCCAACGGTTGCGATGAAGAAAGAAGTCGTCACCGGAGAGAAATTGAGCTACATCGTAATACACTTCCGGGTTGACTAAAATGGCGCCCAATACTGCCTCTTCAGCTTCGCGATTTTGCAGCAAGGCTTGAGCCTGTTGAGCTTTGTCAATTGCACTAGATTCATGTATTGGTGAAAATGATGGATCACTCATAATAGACATACCCACGGCCGTCGTTTATGGGAAAAAGCCAGAATCCCCCGTAGCTTGCTGCAGGGATGAATGGCAAGCGGGGGTTTGGGGGCAACAGCCCCCTATTGGCTTTTTCCTTGGAAGATGCCCCGCAGCTTGCTGCGGGGTTCTTCACTTGCCTAGAAAGATTCCTTTTAATAACATCTACTGGCTTGCTGGCAAATCTCATGATACTGGAGAATTGCAAAATAAGCGCTCGGGATTAGTTTTTTGACTCCTCTTTTGGTTCGTCGAGATCGTCGATATCCAAGGTGTCGACGAAATCCTTGAAGATATCCAGGCGATTATCTGCATCTTTGGCAGGTACTTCCTTGTTTTTTTCTTCCATCTCTTCGGAGTTGATGTCCTTTTCTGGCACAGATGCAGCATCTTGCATTACAGCCTCATTGACAAAGATAGGAACGTGAACGCGAACTGCGAGTGCGATGGCATCCGATGGCCGCGAGTCGATTTCGATCTCTTGGTCATTCATTAGAATTACAATATGGGCATAGAATACATCATCTTTAAGTTCGGTGATGGCCACGCGGAGGATCTCTGCGCCAAGAGCATTGATGACATTACGCAACAAGTCATGGGTGAGTGGGCGGGCGACCTCAATTCCCTGCAGGCTGACGGTAATGGCTTCTGCCTCATAAGGTCCAATCCAAATCGGCAGGAACCGTTCTGAGGTTGCATCCTTTAAAACAATAATCCGGTGTTGAGACATCAAGCTCACCCGGATACTGTCAATTGCAACCTCAACCATCATTGGCCTCCAACCGGAGCCATATAACTCCAATAATATGAAATTTTAACACACGGTCCATATGCTTGCAAATCGGGTTGAAGAGGATGGTGAATTTACTTGGAAGCTGGGCCAGAACTTGCTATCATTAACGATCTGTAAGCTTTCAGCAACGATACTATATTTGCGAGGAGCATTATGTTAGAGAAAATGTTTTCGCCTCGGGGTGTGGCTATTGTCGGCGCCTCTAGAAATAAAGACAAGATCGGCTATGCTATGGCAAGGAATCTCGTCGAGTCCGGATATCAAGGCGAGATTTATTTTGTCAATCCACATGGCGGTCAGCTATTCGACCGGCCATTATATCAGGATATTGCCAGTGTGCCTGATCCATTGGATCTGGTAGTCATTCTGATCCCTTCAAAATATGTACTAGATGCTTTAGAGAGCTGTGGGCAGCGTGGTGTGGAGGCGGTCATCATCAGCTCTGGCGGTTTCAGAGAGGTCGGCAAAGAGGGACGAGCATTAGAAGATCGCTGCCTGGAGGTTTGCAAGCGATATAAGATGCGAGTTATGGGGCCGAATTGCGTTAGCTATTTGGATACTCATCTTCCGATTGATACAACTTTCTTAACACTCCCCGGGCCTATCCCTGGGGATATTGCCTTTGTGTCGCAGTCAGGAGCGATATGCAATGCCATTATTGATTGGTCCTATAGTCAGGGTTTTGGGCTTTCTCGACTGATCAGTACAGGCAATCAAATGGATCTCAGCGAAGCTGATTTTCTAACCGCGACGGCGGCTGATCCCAATACCAGAGTGATCGTGATGTATTTGGAAGGAGTCGCCGATGGGCGTGGCTTTATAAAGGCGGCGGCTGATGTCGTACAAGAAACCCCGGTAATCGTAATCAAGGTAGGACGCTCAAAGCGCGGTCAAGAGGCGGTAGCTTCACATACGGGTGCGCTAGCCGGCGAGGATTCGGCTTTTAACGCCGCATTCCGCAAGGCGGGAGTGATCCGGGCGAAAACCACCGAGGAGATGTTCGATTGGGCGCGGGCGCTGGCCTGGAGCCCGCTGCCAAAAGGGCGCAGGATGTTGATTTTAACCAATTCCGGAGGCCCTGGTGTGATTGCAACCGATGCTTTGATGGATGAGGGGCTTGAACTCGCGGATCTTAGCGAGGCCACTAAGCAAAGGCTTCGCAGCGTGCTTCCACCGGCCGCAAGCGTTCATAATCCAATAGATATGTTAGCGCAGGGTGGGCCGGAACAATTTGGAGACTGTTTACAGGCAGTGCTTGAAGATGAAAACGTGGATGGCGTGATGCTGATCATGACAGCGCCGCCTGTAGCCAGCTCTGGCGCAATTGGTGAATATTTGGTACCGATAATTAAATCTTCGCCCAAGCCGCTGGTAGCAGCATTTATGGGCGGTGCACAAGTCGCCCCGGCTTCGGAGGTCTTCAGCAAAGCGCACATCCCGGAATATGGTTTTCCGGAGCGAGCCGCCGCAGCGCTGGGAGTACTTGCGAGACGGGCTGAAATGCTCCAGCGGTCAGTAACGGTGCCATCGCGGCCTGTGCATATCGATATCAAAACCGCCAAGAATGTACTTGCCGAGGCGAAGTCAGGCGCAGATGGCTTTCTCGATCAGCAATTTGCCAATCAGTTGGTAGCGGCCTATGGCGTTAGACTTCCGGAAGAACGCGTTGCTCATACAAGTGAAGAGGCCATAGCAGCGGCGAAGGAGATGGGTTATCCAGTGGCCCTTAAAGTCCTTTCGCCGGATCTTCCGCATAAGTCTGATGTTGGCGGGGTGCTATTGCATCTCGATGATGCAGATGCCGTATCAGATGGCTTTCGCCGAGTTACCCAGGATCCCTTGCAGACCAAGCCGAATGCCAAGATAGAAGGGGCTTTGGTTCAATCTATGCTGCATGAGGGGCAGGATGTCATCGTTGGTGCAGTACGCGATCCGCAGTTTGGGCCAATGGTGATGTTTGGGGCCGGCGGAGTTGAGGTTGAGGCGATGAGAGATGTCGCTTTTAGCCTGCCCCCACTTAGTGAGAACGAAACAGAAGCTATGCTAGAGAGCACTTGGGCGGGTCGCCGGATGCGTGGTTTTCGCGGCATAGCCGCTTGTGATCGTGAGGCTGTGAAGCAAGCGCTCGAACGGATCGGCGCTCTAATGGATGATCTCCCGGAAGTAGCTGAAGTCGAGATTAATCCGCTCCGGGTGTTTCCTGGCAAGGATGGAGCTATAGCGCTCGATATCCGCGTTCGTATGGATGGCGGGCGCTCATAGATTGATAGATTCTAATATGCTGAACGAGCGACGGAAATTTACTGTAGCGCTCGGGAAAGTTCGGCGGCGACACGTGCATTATGGCGCAAGAGGACGAGATTGGTGCGCATCGTGTCGCCGCC
>DAOVFE010000233.1 GCA_030673085.1 Anaerolineales bacterium
CCTTTAGCGACAGCCCCCATTGCCGAATTTTGCCCCTTCGGGTGCGGGTTTTGTTTAAATATTCGCTCAGGACTATCGCCCTGCAGTGCCTACGGCCCTGGCCATTCATCCCCTAAGCAAGCTTAGGGACCTCAGCAAGCTTAGGGACCTCAGCAAGCTGAGGGGTATTCTGGCTAATCGAATAAATGACAAAACCCTCAAAATTCCTTTAGCGATGTCCTTTAGGGACAGCCCCCATTGCCGAATTTTGCCCCTTCGGGTGCAGGTTTTGTTTATATATTCGATCAGGGCTATCGCCCTGCAGTGCCTACGGCCCTGACCATTTACATTCTGGCTAATCGAATAAACCAGCAAATGTCTTCTATGTCAATTATCTTAACTTAGCGTCGGCAATTTTTTTAACTAATCACCGTCTCCCTTCATCAACCACTGCACCATTTCCAGGTCCAGTCTGAATCATTTGCAATTGAAATATAAACCCTTCGGCGAGAATAACTATCCTTCTGTACGGACACCCTGTCAAACATCCCCGCTCCAAAAGCTCATATCAAAGAAGATCATCAAATTTGCTTATGCGTATCTGAAACGAGAATATCGACCACATTGGGTGCAATGATAGCCATCCGCCAGCCATAAACGTTCAGCTCCACACCATGGACAGTGATCCAAACGATCAAAGCCATGCACAATAACGGTCCCGCTGTCACCGCCAAATAGCCAATCCCAATGACCTTTCCATACGCTAGCCATGGAATCGGTATCCCAGATAACCTCTCGAGCATTACGCCGGACGTAAGCCCTCATTTGAGGGTTCTCTGCCAGAGCAAGGATCAGCTCGGCGGCGCAAGAGCGTGTATCCTCAGCTTCATGATCGCCTTCGATAAGAAACCCGTCTTCGCCATCCCGTATCAGTTCCGGATATGCCCCAACTGGGCTGGCAAGAACTATGCATCCCGCCCGCATTGCCTCAGTAATTACCATCCCAAAAGGCTCACGCCGAGATTGAAGACTCAATGAATAGCTGCAGGCGATCAGTTCCTTCGCCAGACGCTCCTGGCCAATCATCCCGAGATATTCTATTCCATCTTCGGATGCTATAGGCGCTTCTGGTTGTCCCCATAACTGGTTCCCGCCATAGATGGCCAGGCGGAAACGTGGGTCTTTGGCTCGAATCTGCCACAAGATAGCTTTCGCAGTATCCAACCCCTTAGAGGGGTGAGAGAAATAGACTAGTCGATGAGGATCCCGGTGGTGTCTTTGCCGCTCTGCCTGTAGATAAGGCTCCTGGTCGAATCCGTTATAGCAGACAAAGATGCGCGCTTCAGGGATGCTCCATTCTTCATGCGCCACCTTTTGCAGGAAATTGCTCTTTGCATAGATGAAATCCCATTTCACACGATCAAGCCCTTTCGGGGCTGCTGTGCCCGAAATCCAAACAATTGTCAATCGGGTATCGACTTCGATGGCCAGGACCGGCGTGAGATCGAGGCTGTCGCCGGATGTATTGAGGATTAGGACATCCGCCTGTATCTTATTAACTTCGTCTAATGGCAAATATTCGACGCCATCAATGATTTGGCGACGCTCACAATTAACCGCCATCTTGACTATATGGCCTGCACGCTGTAAAGCCCGAGCCATCCGAACGCGTGAAGTTATGCCCCCCCCTACCCCGATGCGATATGGCATTCGCCCATCGTATTGTATGTGCCTATCCGGGCAGTAAAAAACAACTGTATAGGATGTCATCCTTGCCTGTTCTCCGAGTACATTGGCATATAACCTCGATCAATTCATGCTTTGACTGCACTGAAACAATCTCAAATGCGAGATAGGGTTTTTTCTACTGGCAGCAGCTTTTTCATTAGTCTCATGCTTTACAATTCTAAAAAGCACCTAAAAACGCTAGCCAACCGGCGGTTGATTGCTGGCTGCAAGATATTGATCGGCAACTGCTTCGGCCGGCCCTATTGCCTTGATGACGCCCTCAGATAGCCAAACGGCTCGCTGGCAGAGCGATTTAATCTTCTTCATGGAGTGGGATACAAACAGGACAGTCGTTCCTTTTTGACGAAAAGCCTCTATTCGATCGATGCATTTGCGCTGGAAAGCTGTATCGCCAACCGAAAGAACCTCATCCACAAGCAAAACATCTGCAAAATGAGCCGTCGCTACAGAGAATCCAAGTCTGGCAACCATTCCGGTTGAATAAGTGCGCAAAGGGGCATCGATAAAATTAGACAGCTCAGCAAAAGCAACGATCTCATCAAAACAACGATCCATTTCTTGGTGAGTGTAGCCCAGTAGTGTGCCATAGAGAAAAATATTTTCGCGACCACTCAGCTCCGGATGGAAGCCGGCGCCCAGTTCCAATAGCGGCGCAACTTTCCCGCAAACTAAAATACGACCAATCGTCGGGTAAAGCACTCGGGCAACAACTTTTAACAATGTGCTTTTTCCCGCCCCATTCCGACCCACAATGCCAAACGCCTCTGCACGATGAACCTCAAACCCCACACCGTTCAAAGCCCAAAAGTCAATATATTCCAATCTGCGCTGCAGCCATCGGATGGCAAATTCTTTAATGCTTACAACTTTTTCTCGCGGCACTCGATAGCGAATCGAAACATTTTCAAGACTAATAATTGGCTTATATGCGGTTTGCGTATTCATCGTAGACTCAGATTCGGTATGCATAGTCACGCGCTCTTCTATTGAAAACCACCCATCCAAAGATGAGACTAACAATCCCAACCAGGAACCCTATTAGTAATATCTCGATTGATGGTACTTTGCCTTCATAAAGGATCGTGCGGAAGGCCTCCACATAGTAGTACATTGGATTTAACCGCAAGATCACCTGGATATTTTCCGCTACCTGATCAATAGGGTAAATCGCCGGCGTAAGGTACATCCACGCTGTTAATAACACATCGTACATCGGCATAACGTCCGGAAAATAAATTGCAACCGCCGAAACCGCGAGACCTATTCCTAATGCAAACATAGCAGTAAACAAAATAGGAATTGGCAAGAACAGGACCGCTGCTTGGATAGGGTTGCCGAGAATCAACGATATTAGCATATAGGGAATCAATGCGAGAATGAGATTCACCAGGCCTGTCCCAATCGCAGCAAAGGTAAAAGCCGATTTTGGCATATAGATTCGGCTCAATAAACCTCCGCTCCAGATGAGATCGTTCATAGCTGCGCTGGTTGATTGGGCAAAGAAATTCCAGATCAACAGGCCTGAGAGCACGAAGAGAGCATAATTTTTCATTGGAAAGCGGAAGATACTCGCAAACACTATCGTAAGGACAAGCAGTGTGAGGAGCGGATTGACCATCGTCCAGGCAACACCCAAAAAGGAGCGTTTATATCGAGTCTTCACACTTCGTGCAATTAATTGGAGCACAAGATCGCGATAGTCAATTAATGCCGAAAATTCATCCAGAATCGGCGAGGAGCATGCCGCGGAATCATAGATATTCGAACGGTTCATTATGTCCTCAATCCTCTGTCAAGACAGCATTAAAGAATATTGAAAAATATATTTGCCTGTAAAAGGTTAGCCCTTAGCAAATAATTTCTCCTTTTCAACACCCTCTATTTGTAACAGATCTATGCATTGCAGCGATCGCTCCCGACGCTAGCTGCGTCTTATACAATAGGAGATTTATCAGAATGACTCGGAATGCATTAATTCCAGCGCAAATAGATATAGACCAAAAACGAATTTGCTACAATCATGAGCAATTGGTTGGCATCCGATTCATCCCCAGAGTACCGGCA
>DAOVFE010000385.1 GCA_030673085.1 Anaerolineales bacterium
AGGCCAATTCCATGGCCGGTACGATGGCAAAACGCCTGGCCATAGCCTTTGTCTTCGATCACTTTTCGAGTAGCCTGATCCACCATTTGGCCGGTGATGCCGGCGCGAGCAGCTTCTTGTCCCGCTGCATTGGCCTGGTGGACAATTTTATGGATTTTAACCAATTCAGGATCGATATTGCCCAAAGCAAAGGTTCGTGTAAGGTCGGAGATGTAGCCATCGATCCGGGCGCCCCAATCAATTAGGAGCAGCTGGTTAGGCTGTAAACGCGCATCGCCGGGCACGGCATGGGGAAGAGAACTGTGAGGGCCGCAAGCGACGATCGGATCAAACGGTAATTCGGGATCAGATCCGGCTCGGAGTAGTTGAATCACGAGTTCAGACGCCAGCTCGCGCTCGGTCATTTCTATTTGGATCAATGGCAAAGTAGCCTTGAGCGCTTTTTCTGCGATCCATACAGCTCGGCGAATGGCCTCAAGTTCATCTGGCTCCTTGGCGATCCGAAGGGAAATTAAGATATCATCGGCTGCAAGTAATGTCGCCCTGGGGGCGACCGCGGCGATCAGCCAAAGCTCGAATGCGCGCATACTTAAAGGCTCGACGCCGATTCGTCGGGCATTGAGATTTAGTCTATCGGCAGCCTGTTGAAATGCGGCCATTCGAGATGCTTCGTCTTCCTGGTAGCTAATTATCGTCGCTTCCAATCGCGAGGCCTCAGCTTTGCGTCGTTCTAATTCAGGCAAGATAAGGCAGGGCGGCTCATCCAGAGGGAAAATGCCGATCACTGGCCGTTCCATTAGATGGAAGGAGAGACCAGTCAAGTAGAACAGACTACGCCCTGGTATCAATGCCACTATGTCGACGTCATGATTTCGCATTGCATTGTAAAGGCGGGTTAGGCGATGATTGGTCATGCCGGTCTCCAATTAAAGCGATTATAGTCATCCTGACGGTAGAGGCAAAGCTATTTCTGGCATCGAAGAGGGAAAAGTGGAGAGTGTAGCTATCTCGAGCAGATTTTTCTTTGCGATTTATTCGATTAGCCAGAATGTAAATGGCCAGGGCCATAGGCACTGCAGGGTGATAGTCCCGAGCGAATATTTAAACAAAACCCGCACCCGAAGGGGCAAAATTCCCGCAATGGGGGATGTCCCCAAAGGACATCCCTAAAGGAATTTTGAGGGTTTTGTCATTTACTACTTTTCAACATCCTTCGCGAGTGTTCCGTGTCCAGCAAAATGAAAATATACCTGGAAGGAGGGTGTTGAAAAAGGGAAATTAGATTTTGTTAACCACTCATCGATGGGTGAATATGCTTTTCAATACCCGCGTTACGCGTTCTTGACACCGGTATTCGGCTTCGGTACAATTCTTGCTAGTGGAAAAAGGGCCTGTAGCGCAGTTGGGAGCGCGCATCAATCGCACTGATGAGGTCGCGGGTTCGAATCCCGCCAGGTCCACCAGACAATGAAATGGGCCCATGGCGCAGCTGGGAGCGCGTAACATGGGCATTGAGACGGTGGTGGGTTCGAATCCCACTGGGTCCACTCGATAATAAAATAAACGGCCAGGACAGGAGCAGTAAGCCATCTAATAGCGAGTCGGGGAGGGTGAAAGCCCGATAGAGCATCCATAGAGTGTAAAGGCTGAACTCGCCTGTCGTCCTTTCTTATGGACAAGCCCTGCTGGTGAAGCGATATAGCCGGCGGCGGAGTTCGCCCGTTAGCGCGAATAAGAGCGGTCCGGCGATAGCCAGGCAAGCAGGGTGGTACCGCGGAGAATCCCTTCGTCCCTGAATAGGCGAGGGATTTTTTTATTCGATTAGCCAGAATGTAAATGGCCAGGGCCGTAGGCACTGCAGGGCGATAGTTCTGAGCGAATATTTAAACAAAACCCGCACCCGAAGGGGCAAAATTGCGCAATGGGGTATGTCCTTAAAGGACATCCCTAAAGGAATTTTGAGGGTTTTGTCATTTGCTGTAGAAAATATAATTGGATGGAAAAGCTTAAAAAGACATTTGAAGGACTACCTAATAGGATAATCGGTGGATGGCGGATATGGCTTACTGTATTCATAAAACCGGCGCTTGATCAACGCTGAGCTTCGGCTTTATCTGAGGAGGAAGCAAGAGTGAAAGAGCAAAAGAAAAGCAAAAAGGAATGGCCGAAAATCGATCGTTATGATCCGGCTGAAATTGAGCCGCGTTGGCAAGAGCGTTGGGCGAATGATGGA
>DAOVFE010000456.1 GCA_030673085.1 Anaerolineales bacterium
TTGCCCCTTCGGGTGCGGGTTTTGTTTAAATATTCGCTCAGGACTATCGCCCTGCAGTGCCTACGGCCCTGGCCATTCATCCCCTAAGCAAGCTTAGGGACCTCAGCAAGCTGAGGGGTATTCTGGCTAATCGAATAAAACAGCGGAAATACAATCCCCCCGCTCTTTTCATGATAGTAGAGAAGATCCTATCATTGGATCTTGCATCTAATTCTATATAACGATATTAAAGTCAAGATATTACGCGCAAGAAGTGTTAATGCTTCTGCGCGTACACCCATCCGGAGATACATTTGAAGAGCATGATGATTTCTATAGCATCACAATAATTCCCTGGCGCCTCTGATATCCGATTTGCCAGTAGACATCGGTCATGGGACAAGCGCCCTGTATTTATTGTTCCTCACCCACCCTTTTTGTAGGAGAACCCAGGTCTTCATCACAACCATCCCCGATCTAGCATATTTTCGATAACACCATCGCGGCTCAATCGATAACAGGCTGGCGAGTTCTGGCTTCTTCCTATAATTAAGTGCCATTTATACTATTCGCACAGACACGCTAGAATTATCAAGAACAGAGCAAAATGCTTAATTATACAGTCGGTCACGATGCCATCTCTACATTCAGGTGTATGATCAGAGAATGCTGAAAACCATATTTACCCATTAAAGAGTATGGTATATATAGGGTGGAAGCGGAGCTTCCCCCCTATATATACCATCCCGGCGTCAAAACGAAATGAGTGAAAGACTTGGCTAAACAGCGCGTAAACTATGATGAGATTGCACCTACCTATGATCAGAGGTTCACCTCGGATCAATCAAAATGCGTGGGAAGTGCATTATTAGCCCTGGCTCGAAAGCTGGGAGCAGACTGCATACTTGAAGCGGGCTGCGGCACTTGTCATTGGCTCACGCAAATGCAGGCGGTCTCTCATAATCTATACGGTTTGGATTTGTCCGCCGGCATGCTCAACCAGGCGCGAAGCCAGAAGACGCCGGCGCAATTCACCCGAGGCTATGCAAGGCTACTCCCCTTCAAAGGCTGCTCTTTCGACTTTATCTTCTGCATTAATGCCATTCACCACTTTGAAGAATCCCGGGCCTTCATTGCTGAAGCCTTCCGAATTCTGAAGCCTGACGGTGCGCTCGCTATTGTGGGCAATGATCCGCATGGCCGTAAGGATAGCTGGTACGTTTACCACTATTTTGAAGGCACGTATGAAACCGACTTAAAACGGTTCCCCGCATGGGGTGTTGTATTTGAGTGGATGGCTGCGGACGGCTTTAAAGGGCTTGAGTTCAGGCAAGTCGAGCGGATTCTAGAAATCAAACATGGGCTAGAAGTGCTCGATGACCCATTTTTGCAAAAGAACGCCTGCTCCCAACTTGCTTTGCTTACTGATGAGAATTACACTGCTGGCCTGAAGAAGATCAATACAGCTTTA
>DAOVFE010000349.1 GCA_030673085.1 Anaerolineales bacterium
GGTTCGGGTTTCTTAGCAACGACGTTTATTCGATTAGCCAGAATACCCCTCAGCTTGCTGAGGTCCCTAAGCTTGCTTAGGGGATGAATGGCCAGGGCCGTAGGCACTGCAGGGCGATAGTCATGAGCGAATATTTAAACAAAACCCGCACCCGAAGGGGCAAAATTCGGCAATGGGGGATGTCCCTAAAGGACATCCCTAAAGAAATTTTGAGGGTTTTGTCATTTACTCAATTTTTTCCTCATTGTTAATGATGTGCCAGATGTCCCAACTACTTCGAACCCCAGCCGTTGATACAAACGCCGAGCAGGATTATCCGGTGCAACGCTTAAAGAAAAAGCAGAGCAATGGATTGAGGCTGTTTGGAGCAACTTGGTCAGCAACATTGTCCCGATTCCCTTACCTCGGCAGTCCGGCAAGACGGCGACGGACAATTCGGGTGTTGCGTCGTCAATATAGCCATAACCTTTGTCATCGCCGGTCAATAGACGAAGCCATGCTGCTCCAATTGGCTGCTGGCTGAATGCGTCAGTTGCGATGAATCCGCTATCATCCGCACGTCCCCAATCACGAACATACCTCGCAACTTAAGGCTGTTTGATGACGTCTCTTTCGGGGAGTGGATCGCCGTCGGCGACATAGATGGCGTGATACAGCATTTCCCATAGGAAAGGTTCATCTTCTTGTGTAAGCGGTCGAATGATGTAATCTAATTCTGTGTTCATAGGGTTTTCAAAGTTCATAGCAAATTTTTATGACCCCAGGCGGTCAAGAAGCCGCTGGATACCTGCTGCAACACGCTCCGGGTTGTCTTCTTGCAGGTAGTGCTTAGCATCTGCAATTCGATCCAAGGGTGCATCCGGGAAATAATTAAGCCACCGTTCGATAATCGATTCATTCCCAAAAACCACATCCTGCATAGCCCACACTAATTCAACCGGCTTGTCCTGCAGGCGAGCCAGTTTGCCTTCAATCGTTTCAAGCCACTCAGCCGAGCCGCGGATCGATCGGGGGAAAACATAAGTTCCCATTCTTGAAGAAGAGGTTGGGAACGGGTCGGTGTAAGCCTTCAGCACCTCCGAAGTCTTGCTCTCAGGGTGGGCGAGAGACCAGGATACAATCCGGCGCGCAAAGAAGTTGCACTGCAGGTTGAGATATTTTCCTAAAGCCCCACCCAGCAGCAGGGAAAAGATGCGCATATCTAATGGCGGAGGCCAACACCAGGTGTTGAGGATTACCAAGCCGGCCACATCCTGCGCTCGCTCAACGGCGATCGATAGACCGATTGGCCCACCCCAGTCTTGAACGACCAGAATGAAAGGATCAAGGCAGAGATGATCAATTAGTGCATTGACCCATTGGGAGTGTTCTTGGGGCGTATAGCCATAGTTAGGAGGATGATCAGAAAAGCCAAAGCCAGGGTAGTCGGGAGCAATCGAGCGACAAGAACCTTCTATACGCCGGATTACATTGCGATAGAGGAAGGACCAAGTCGGATTGCCATGGAGCATGAGGACTGGGATGCCGGTCCCCTCATCGACATAATGCATGGCGATTCCATCGTGTTCGAACCAATGGGATGCAAATGGGTACTCTGATGAGCTGACAGAAAACGGGCGCTGGCGAATAGAAGTCATGATCGAACCTGATAAGAGTCAATACAAGGATCAGCTATGAGCCTATCTGTGCAAAGAATGATGAAAGAGATAACAACCGAATTATTTTTTAGCGCATTTTCGTTTTTTGCTCAAGTGGCTTGTTGGAGGATGTCTAAAAAGAGAACTTATCTGCCAACGAGCTGGTAGATATGAGGGCGGTGCCAAAAGGTTGTCTAATCATTGGATAATTTTTTTCCGCCTTATAGAGCATAATCGCGTGAAAATAGGGAAATTGATCTGAATATCATAAAAACTTTACAAACTTATTATCGCTATCCACAAGGGCCACTTTAGGCTTGATTTGTCTATCGGTTAACTCGAAGCCCATGATAATTATTTGCTCCCCGACCCCAATCTTATGAGCGGCGGCTCCATTCATTTCAATGGCGCCCGTGTTCCTTCCCCCAATGATTGCATACGTCTCAAGTCGCGCCCCAGAAGAATTGCTCACAACCAGCACTTTTTCCCCGGGTAATATGCCAACTTGTTCTAGCAATTGTTCGTCGATGGTAATACTGCCTAAGTAGTTTGGATTGGCACGAGTAACAACCGCATTGTGTATCTTCGATCTGAGTAACCAGCGCATGACTTATTTCACTCCAATTAGATACCCCTATGCTTATCCGGCGATATCTTCCAATAAGACATTTTACCTTTGCTGCAGCAAAAAGCGAAGATGAGAGTGTTGAAAAAGAGAGGAATCATGGGAAAAAGCCAGGAAACCCAACAACTTGCTGTGGGGATGAGTAGAAAGTGCGGGTTTGGAGGCTGCCGCCCCATGGAAAAAGCCAGGAAACCCAACAACTTGCTGTAGGGATGAGTAGAAAGTGCGGGTTTGGGAGCTACCGCCCTCATTTATGGCTTTTTCCTTAGAAGAAGGGGCTGTCTGAAAAG
>DAOVFE010000195.1 GCA_030673085.1 Anaerolineales bacterium
CGATATCCCTCCGGATCTCTTAACTGGGGCTGGCTAATGAATGCTAAAAGCAACGAGTCCGCCAAGAAAATCGACTGGCTTCTCATTCTGGTATCAGCAGTGGTCTTGCCTATATGCCTGGCTTATGTATTTGCTGTCATCTATCTTGTTCCATACTCCGGTCTTGACCTGGATGGCCAGTGGCACGTCCTTTCAACCAAGCCTTGCCCTGGGAGTTCGGCATGGTGCATAGCTAATCAAAATGCAATTCGACCTGGCGATCATCTACTGACAATCGGCGACTTGACTTACCCGGCCTATAGAGAAAATCGAACTCTGGTACCCTTTGATGGCTATAAACCTGGAGAGACTATAAGCATTCGTCTAAGCCGGAATGGCGAGAAGCGAACCATACGCTGGCATATGCCCCCGGTAACAAGACAAGATCGTGCATTGCGACTAATCGGCTCGCTGATCTATCTGCCCTTCTGGTTTGCAGGCACGGCTGTACTGCTCTTCCTGCGCCCGCGAGATGAGCGCTGGCGTATGCTGATTATATTTTTTTACTTTACTGTGATCTGGCTGGCGGCAGGAAGTGTTTCCTCCTCTCAGGTGATGTTCTCATCGTTGGTCATGAGCGCTACAACCTGGCTTATGGTCCCAATTTATATCCATCTTCACCTTTTAGTCCCTTCGCAGCTTATGAAGAAGCTGCCTCGACGACTCCTTTTTTCTCTTTATGTTTCATCTGCGCTTTTTGCCATCCTTGAGATCTTCCAATTAATGCCAACCGCAGCCTATGGTTTTGGCTTGCTCTTAGCTATCGGGGGAAGTCTTGGAGTACTCGTCTATCGATTAATTATAAAAAGCACATCTTCTTCGGATAAATTAGCCACCCGCTGGCTGCTTTCCGGCATGGCATTTGCTTTCGGGCCGGGCATCATGCTCTGGATCGTCCCCAGCACGATCGGCGTCGATCTTCCTGCTCTGTGGCAGAGCATTGTTACTGCGCTGGCTGTGCCTGCTATGCCGATGTTCTATATCTACGTCGTTTATAAACATCAGATGGGCGGCCTCGAATTTCGGGCCAACTCCTTTTTAGGCATCTATAGCTTTATTTTGCTCTATATTACTGTCTTTGTATCCGTTTTTTCAATCGCCAGCCGGTGGATAGTTGGTCCCAGCGCTTTGATGCTTTTCAATCTGGCGATTTCGGTCGTATTCGTCATCGCCGCCTCTCCTTTATTTGCATACTGGAAACGAGCTTTTGACCGGCTGGCTTATGGCGCTCGACACAATCCAGATGAGATTATTCAATTCTTTGCCAGCCAGGTTCCCACTGTCGGTGACCGCCAGGCGTTGATAAATTTATTAGCGGACGAAGTCACTCCAAGCCTGCTCATCCGCCAATCAGCGTTGTACTTGCTCAACGACGCCAATGCCGGTCTACTATACCAGCGCGATGTAGAAATACAGGATGATTTAACCCAGCTCGAACCGATTCGAAGCTTGCTTGAGGAAGCCGGGTATTACCTCCCGCCTCAATCCGATTCAGAGGACCAATACGCTTGGGTACGGCTCGTTATTCCACTGAAGATGCGAGATAAATTACTCGGCGTATGGCTTTTTGGCCGCCGGGATCCAGATGACTATTACCCACGCGCGGATATCGATTTGCTTAGCACTCTAGCTAATCAGGTTACTCTGGCCTTGGAAAATTCCCGGCTTTTTGCCGATTCGCGGCGACAAACGGAAGAGCTGACTGCTCTTTATAACGCCGCTCGATCTGTTGGCAGCATAGTAGATAGAAATGCCCTGCTTGATCAGCTCTATGAGCAAGTGCAAAGCCTTATTCCTCTGGACGCCTGTCTGGTCGGCCTATCGGATGAGGCACTTGAAACCTACGAGATCATCTTCGCCAAGGAAGCCGGCAAGACCGTTCGTGAAGCAGTTGGATTGCGTCTCCCTGTGGTCGAAGGCGCATTAAGCGGATGGGTTATACATACTGGTAAATCGCTGCTAATTGGGGACCTGGAGACGGATCCACTTCCTATTCAAACAAGATATATCGGTCGCCGGGTACACTCATGGTTGGGTGTTCCGCTCATTGCCTATGATCGAGTCGCCGGAGCGATATCCATTCAATCCATTAAGTCCAATGCTTTCAATGAATCAGATCTCCGCTTCATGCAATCTATCGCAGGCCATTTAGCAATTGCCCTTGAGAACGCCCGTCTTTTCGAAGAGACACGCCAGCGCGCCGCTCAGCAAGAGGCGCTAAATGCAATCATTTGGGCTGCGGCATTGATTATCGACTTGCCAAAGCTGCTGGATGTCGCCCTCGATCACACCCTAGATGCTTTTGACCTGGATATGGGAGCAGCTTGGCTAACGCGTCCCTCAATCTTCCGCGGGCGAGGATGCCCACCCAGGCATGGCCGCGTCTCAATTGCGACGGCTCTATCCGACCTGGCAGCTTCTGGTATGAATGCAGTTGAGGATTGGACGAAAGTATTAGGGGATGACGGTCAGCCGATCCAAGAGCAGCTTTTACCCAGCCTTGGATTCTCATCGTCTTTAATTGTTCCCTTGTTATCGGATGAGCAAAGAATCGGCGGTTTAGCCTTATTCGCATCTACACCCAGGCATTGGTCCGGGGGTGAGATCGCTCTGACAAAGTCCATCGGCCAGCAACTTGGCGGAGCAGTCGAGCGGGTTCGGTTGCTGAATCAAATCCAACAGCAAGCTCGACAAATGGAGCGCGTTCTAGATGCAGTACAGGAAGGAATTATGACGCTTGATACTGATATGCGAATAATTCTGACAAATCCAACCGCGCGAGACTGCCTTGCTGTGCTGGCTGATGTCGGCGAGGGACAGGTGCTCACCCATTTGGGGGATCAGCCGATCTCAGAATTGCTTTCTCCACGCAAAGATCAATTACCATATGTGATCACAATCGAAGGCCATAAACCTCAAACATTTGAAGTTATAGCAACTCCAATCCAAATAAGCGAAACGAAAAGCGGATGGACTATCTTGATTCGCGAGGTAACTGAAGTAAGGCGAGTTCAGGAGCTAGCCCAAGAGCAAGATCGGCTTGCAGCAGTAGGACAATTAGCTGCAGGTATTGCGCATGATTTTAACAACATCATAGCTGCAATAACTCTATTTAGTGAAATGCTGATGGATGAGACCGGTCTATCGCCAAAAGGAAAAGAACGAATTACTGTTATCCAGCAACAAAGCCAACGGGCTGCAAACCTAACTCGCCAAATCTTGGACTTCAGTCGCAAAACGGTCATGGATTTGCGCTCGATGGATTTGGTCCCGTTCCTTAAAGAGTTTGATAAGCTCATGACACGCATCTTGCCCGAGAGCATCCATCTAAAACTAAAATATTCCGATAAAAGCTATATGGTCAGAGCCGATCCAAGCCGAATTGAGCAGGTATTCATGAACCTTGCATTAAACGCACGCGACGCAATAAGCGGCAATGGAGAGCTTTGTTACGAAATCGAGCATGTGCAATTTGGCCCAGACGAACAGCCTCCATTTGCAGGTATGACACATGATCGGTGGATCCGATTGCGAGTATCGGATACTGGTTCAGGAATCCCTCCGGATGTCCTTCCCCATATCTTTAATCCATTTTTTACTACCAAATCGCCGGGCCAAGGCACCGGATTAGGCTTAGCACAAGTCTACGGAATCGTAAAGCAACATGATGGCTATATCGAGGTAACTAGTCAAGTAGAAGAAGGAACAACTTTCACAATCTACTTCCCAGCGCTAGAAGCTCAATCTCTGACAAAACCATTGTCAGAAGCAACCCAGCTTGCCCATGGTAATAAAGAAACGATCCTCGTCGTTGAGGATGAGCAAGCCACCCGTCAGGCCATTTGCGAAATTTTGGAGTCGCTTAATTACCAGCCGATGAGTGCCTCAAACGGCCAGGAAGCCTTATCGCTTCTTAAAAAAGAAACCGGAACAATTGATATGCTACTCAGCGATATGGTGATGCCTGAAATAGGCGGTATGGAGCTATTCCAGCTGATACAAGACATGCAGCTTGATATTCCATTACTGCTGATGACTGCCTATCCTCTTGGCAAAGACACTCAAATGCTTCTGGATCGCAAGCAAGTAACCTGGATTCAAAAGCCCATAGACTTAGAAACTCTCTCTAACGCGATTTGGGAAAAGCTGCATAAGAAATCCTAGATATTATGAGGCCTTCTGTAAAAAATATCAGTTGCCAGTAGAAAAAGTGCTTTCTCGTACTTAGTCTTTTTTCAATGCGATCTATTATGCAAAACAGTGTAAGTTCACGCTATATATGACCATGCGCATTATTTTATTGCCAATCCAACCCAAATCATAAAACCCCCTTTGACGCTCTCTTCTATAGTAAATGACAAAACCCTCAAAATTCCTTTAGGGATGTCCTTTAGCGACAGCCCCCATTGCCGAATTTTGCCCCTTCGGGTGCGGGTTTTGTTTAAATATTCGCTCAGGACTATCGCCCTGCAGTGCCTACGGCCCTGGCC
>DAOVFE010000353.1 GCA_030673085.1 Anaerolineales bacterium
TCTTCACCTGTCTCCGTATAAATATCGGCTGCCCCGCAAGCCAGATAGAGAGCTCGCACTGCATGCCCTGCCATGCATTCTAACTGGCGAAAGGGCATATGATCCAGAAGGTATTCACTCCCGCCAAGCGCGCCGTACCCACGAATATCAATAAAGAACTCTGCCTGCTCCAAGTACTTATCATCCCCGGTCTCTCTGGCTAATTCCACTAGAGCCATTTCAATTTCAGGGTGCCCGCCGGTACCTAGACGTTTGCCATCCTCCTCAGGCCCAAAAATGCTGCATATATGATCCGCCAGCTTTGTAGCGACTTTAAACAAGCGATCATCGGAAGTTGCACGGCGATGCGCGATGGCGGCTTGAATGAGATGCCCAGCGCAATAAAGCTCATGCATATTAGTCAAATTCGCCCAACGTTCTTTGGCTTTGTCAAACATAAAATAGGAATTCAGGTAGCCATCCGGCTGTTGGGCTCGCTCTATTATGGTGATCAACTGCTCTGTCAGCTTTTCCAGATCTGGAAACGAATCGCAAGCGAGTGTCCAAGCCGCGGCTTCAAGCCATTTATATACATCCGATTCGTTGAAATAATACCCCCGGAAAGGAATATCTCTTTCGCCAGCCGCCCGCCTGAGATTGTCGATCCGCCCGGTCTCCTCCCTTTGCTGATATTGCGAAATTAGCGTGACATCTCGCAGAGCCTGGATGCGCGGCCCCCAGAATCCCCCATTGAGCCTGACCGCGCTTATTGGGACTGACCTCAGGCGAGCATGCCCACTTCTAGATAGATCAGTGATGAATGATTTATTAGTCATTTTTATACACTCCAATCAGAAGGGTTCTTATTACATGAATGCACTGAAAAAAGCCCAAATGCGAGAATGTAGACGGTATATATGGGGTGTGGGCTTCACCCACACCCCATATATACCCATTTCCCTACTGGTGGATACTTTTTCAGTGGACTCATTCCACATAAATAATGACAGCAGCCTAATTTTAGCTTTAAGAAGTGGCTGACGTATGCACATGTCTGTCATTTTAGCGCATAACTTCGCCAAGCGCGCAATCGCCAACCAGAATCCAAATCGCTTACAAATTCTAATCTTGCAGCACTGAGCTCCTCAAAATTATCTCACTTCAATCATACCGTTCGCTGATCTTCCTCGTACAGTCATCTCATCGGTAAATTATTTCTCTTTTTCAACACCTCCTAGATTATGGTGTTGAAAAACATATTTCCCCATAAAAAAGTATAGTATATGTGGGGTGGAAGCGCGGCTTCCACTCCACATATACTAACCTTTCGGCATACGACTTCTCTTTTTCAACACTAAATTGCGCTTGACAAAACCTCATCCCCGGATATATTCTAGTATTATTACCACAATTATTTTTGTTCCTATGTGGTAATGCCACTTCGAATGGAAGAAATGCGATGGATTCCCATAAAAACGGCATTGCAGGGCCCATGCAGGATAGCACAGCGCCGGGCAGCTCTCTGGCCCAAATTCGCAGCAAGCTGCCAAGCCTGGCTGCTTCTGAAGCGCAGGTGGCCAAATGGGTACTTAAGAATGCCGACAAGGTAATACGCCTATCCATGGCCCGGGTTGCCGAGGAGTGCAGCGTCAGCGATACAACCGTGCTCCGCTTTTGTCGCAGCGCAGGCTTTCATGGCTTTACCGAAATAAAAATCTCCTTAGCCCGCGACCTGGCAAGTCCACAACAGATAATCCACGATGATATCGCCGCAGGTGATACGCCAATTGCCATTGCCAATAAGGTCTTCTTAGCTAATATCCAGTCTCTCTACGATACATTGAATGTGCTTGATGAAAACACTCTCAACCAGGTTGTCAATCTGCTTGCCAAAGCCAAGCGAATATTGATAATCGGCGTGGGGACTTCCGGGCCAATTGTGCAGGATCTATACAATAGATTATTCCGCCTTGGGTTAGATTGCGCCGCCGAAACAGACTCATACCTTCAGCTTATGAGGACCTCTCTGCTGGGGCCGAAGGATGTTGTAGTTGCAATATCGCAGTCCGGGTCTTCTGTGGACCCTGTCCTTACACTCAAAGAAGCCAAGCGCAGAGAAGTTCGAACGATCTGCATCACCGGCAACGCAAAATCACCCCTCACCAAATACGCCGATATCACATTGCTCAGTGTTTCAAGCGAAAGACCATTTGAAGCAATCGCATCACGTATTGCCCAGGCATCTATTGTAGATGCCATTTATGTCAGTTTATCGCTAATTAATATCGAAAAAACTCTCAGGAATGAGGAGCTTATATGGGATTCGGTCATCCCAAAATCCATCTAGATACCTATTTCACCCATTGCAATCTTGATCCTGCTGTTCATTATGAACAGTTCTTTAGTAAATGACAAAACCCTCAAAATTCCTTTAGGGATGTCCTTTAGGGACATCCCCCATTGCCGAATTTTGCCCCTTCGGGTGCGGGTTTTGTTTAAATATTCGCTCAGGACTATCGCCCTGCAGTGCCTACGGCCCTGGCC
>DAOVFE010000220.1 GCA_030673085.1 Anaerolineales bacterium
GGAGAATGCTTGGCGAAGCTCTTCGGGCTGAAACAGTTTTACCGGCATGGCGCCTTTTCGCCGGGTTACTGCTCGGATCATTGATTCTGGGATGGCTGGCAACCCAGCTGTGGCGAAGTAGGCGCAATCTGGCCTATCAAATTGATTTCGGACTTGTGGCTCTTGCGCTGGTCGGTGGCGTATTACTGATTTGGTTTTCCTACAATGAGGTCGCCTTGGCCTACCGGATAGCGGCGGAGACCGGCGCTGACCCTGGCATCTGGCCGCAGATCGTAACTATCAGCTCCGGGGTTATGCTGCTGGCAATTGCCTGGAAAATTTGGAAGGGAGCGGCGGAGCAGACAAGCGGCGCATTGTTCGGTTTGCGATTATTTGGGGCTATTGGTCTGATGGTAGGGGCGTGGCTATTGATCGCCGCGCTGCCGACGTGTATTGCATCCGGAAGCGAGGATATGTGGAATGGGCTGAAGGTCACAGCCCTTTATTCGATAGGAACGGTTCCGTTTCAGATTGGATTCTCGCTTTTTCTGGCTATTTTACTGTTCCAGAAGCTGCCCGGATCAGCGGCTTTTCGAATGCTCTTTTTCCTCCCTTATGTTACTCCAACCGTGGCAAGCGCGGCGGTCTTCCGGCAGATTTTTTCTAGCCGTTATCAGGCTCCAATGAATGCTATATTTCGCCTGATCGGACTGGAACCAAAGCAATGGCTGCTTGAACCGGATGGAGTCTTCGCTCTATTGGCGGATTCGATTGGGATCGTCTTGCCAACATGGGCGGCCGGGCCCAGCCTGGCATTGGCAGTAATTATGATTTATTCGATTTGGACCTTTGTAGGATATGATACAGTGATTTATCTGGCCGGGCTTGGCAATATCCCCTTGGAACTGAAGGAAGCGGCCGAGATTGACGGCGCTAATAAATGGGGTATTTTTCTACATGTTATTTGGCCATTGCTTTCTCCTACTACCTATTTTCTTTCATTAATTGCCGTAATAGGGACATTCAAGGCTTTCAATCATATATGGGTAATGCGCCAGGGCGCTGCCTTAGGGACAACTGACACTTTCAGCATAGTCATCTTTTCTGAGTTCTTTGAAAAACTTCGATACGGCTATGCTTCGGCGCTGGCATTTGTACTATTTGCGGTCATACTCAGTCTGACCTATTTGAACAATAAGATTCAGGGATCACGGGTGTTCTATGGATAAAACAACTATCAAACCGCGAACATATTCCTCAAAGCGGCCATCGAGAAGGTCGGGAAGAGGATATATCATACGAGAAGCAATCACCAAGACGCTGACCTACCTTCTTCTAATCGCCGGCGCTATTATAGCGGTAGGCCCGTTTGTATGGATGATTTCGACCTCGTTTATGAGCCTGGGCGAGGCGCAGGGAATCCGGCTGTTTCCTTCTACTATCCATCTCAGCAACTATGTGATGGCATGGAAGGAAGCCGATTTTTCAGAATACTTTGTCAACAGTGTAATCGTTACTGCGATTACGCTCAGCGGCGGAATGCTATTTAGTATTATGGCGGCTTACGCTTTTGCCCGAATCAAATTCCCGGGACGCGACTTGATCTTTGGGGCTTTCTTAAGCACGATGATGATTCCGGCAATGGTGACCATCATCCCCAACTTCATCACCGTAACATGGCTGGGCCGGATCGGTCCAATCAAGTGGATCAACAATTGGCCCGCTCTTACTATCCCTTTTATGGGCAGTATCTTCTCGATTTTCCTACTGCGACAATTCTTTGCTCAGGTGCCAGATGATCTCTATGATGCGGCTCAAATAGATGGCGCCGGCCATTGGATTTTCTTATGGAAAGTTGTATTGCCGCTCTCAAAGGCGCCTTTGATGGTTATCCTGGTACTCTCATTTCTAGGCAGTTGGAATGCATTAGCCTGGCCAATGCTGGTAACTAACTCACCAGATTGGCGTCCGATTGCAGTAGGCCTTTATTCCTTCATCGAGGAAGCTGGACAGAGGATCAATCTGATGATGGCGGGCGCGGTGATTACGATTATACCGGTCCTGATTCTGTACTTCTTTACCCAGAAACAATTCACCGAAAGTATTGCGCGCAGCGGATTGAAAGGTTAAGATGATAGTGGAGGGAGGTGATTACACGGCAAGATAAGTGGATTATCCGGAGCGTCCTCCGGAGGGGATCAAATCGATAAATAAACACTATTATGTGAGGAGAAAAAGAGATGTCGAAGAAAGTATTTGCCTGGGTTTTAATGGTTGCCCTGGCATCGTCGCTCGTCCTTGGAGCTTGCGGCCCGGCGGAAACAGAAGCCCCACCCGAAATACATGTGGTTCCGCCGGTGCAGCCGATTGAACCTGCCGAGGCACCACCACCGCCGCCGAGCCCGTTAGTGGATGTTGATCCCAGTGGCCAGACAGTGGTCTTCTGGCATGTTTGGGGCACGGGATCGGCGGGTGATCGTATGGTCGAAATTGTGGATGAGTTTAACGCCACCAACGAATGGGGCATCACGGTTGAAGCGCTCGATCAAGGCAGCTATCGGGATGCTGAGGATAACATGAACGCTGCGATTCAGACCGGCGACCTGCCTGACATGGTTGTTGCGTACCAGAATGCAGCGAGAAACTGGGAAGCTCTTGGCACATTAGCCGATCTGAATCCATACGTCGCAGATGCAGTCTGGGGTCTGACTGAAGAAGAACAGGCCGATTTCTACCCGGCGTTCTTCAATCAGGACCTGACGCCTGAGGGCATGCGCACAGGTTTCCCAATTATGCGATCGGCGCAGGTATTGTTCTATAACAAGACCTGGGCTGAGGAGCTGGGTTTTGCTGACGCGCCGATAACCGCCGAAGAGTTTAAGGAGCAGGTATGTGCGGCGGCGGAGTTCAATAACAGCGACGGCAATCCCGACACCGATGGAACCGGCGGATTCGTGATCTGGCCTGGCGCTTCAGAGAACATGGGATGGGTCTTTGCTTTTGGCGGGAATGTCATAGATGAAAACGAGACCGCATATGACTTCACCACCCCTGAAGTGGTTGAGGCTGTGAGCTTCCTCAAAGGGATCTATGATGAAGGATGTGCATTTCGCACAGAAGGCTATCCGAATCCCCAGTTCGCGACCCGGCAGGCTTTGGTCACTATGAGTTCGATCGCCGGCACCCCATATCAGGTATCAGCGATGGAAGAAGCCGGGAGTACGGATGAATGGTGGACGATTGCTCCTCCTGGAACGACCGCCGAGCCAGCCGTCAACCTATACGGCCCTTCGATGAGCCTGGTTAAAAGCAACCCTGAGAAAGAGCTGGCTAGCTGGCTGTTCACCAAGTATTTCACCTCGCCGGAGGTTCAGGCGCAGTGGATCGAGGTCGCCCGGTACTTCCCAACCCGAGCGTCGACTGTAGATTTGCTGACCGAATATGCGGCTGCGAACCCGCAGTGGGGTATGGCGCTGGCTCTCTTGCCCTACGGTCATACTGAGCCGCGGCATCCTTCCTGGACAACAGTCCGACGTGATATGCAGGATACTATGGATGCCATTCTGCAAGCCGGATCGGCAGATGAGATTACAGGTTTGCTGGAAGAGCTGAATATCACTGCGGCCGAAGTTATGGCAGAGCTTGAGTAATTTTTTCAAACGCTGACCATTAAGGGTTGCGGCTGTATGGCCGCAGCCCTTTTTTTGTGCGCCCGAAATGAGCTTTATCGGTAGAGGATTATTGAGAGTATTAGGCGTAGAGGCGTTGCATGCAACGTCTATGCAGGATGTATGCCCGGCATGAACGATGAGTAGGAAGTGAAAGCCCTCTGCGAGAGTTGATTCGACGAACCGATGGCTGAAGGCAACTATGAAATGGGCCTGGTCCGGGCTGCAAAAGGGGGAAGAGCAAGGGAAGGGATGGATTCATCTTTATAAGTGGCTGATTATTGAGGTTAGCAAGGGTAGAGACTTTGCATGCAAAGTCTCTACAGGATATATGTCCGGCATGGGGGATGAGACCGGATGTATGTCTGGTGTATTTCCCTGCATACTAATTGCACTGGTTTGTGATTATGTTGAGC
>DAOVFE010000422.1 GCA_030673085.1 Anaerolineales bacterium
CTCCGGTTTTAGGGAAACAAATGCCGTCATCTTCCTTGAGCATCAAGATCAACCGCTTCCTTCACCACCCAGAGCTTCTGGCACTCTTCGCAGAATTCGCATCAACGATTTATCAGTCATATCTAGGATCGATCGCCGGGCTTTCAGGCCGATCTGGCGCCACTCCGAGCCGGCCTTGCTTGCCGCCCTCCGGCAGGCACTGTTCGCCACTCTGATAGAAATTGAGGGCCGGCCGGTAGGCTACCAGATTAGCACTGCTTCCGGATTTGGCGGGCACTTGGCCCGCTTGGCTGTTGATCCTGATTATCAGCACCAAGGTATCGCAACAGCCCTGGTAGTAGACGTGCTGCGAAGGTTTTCCCAGCAAAGCATTCTTCGGGTAACCGTAAACACACATGAAGATAACCTCCCAAGCCAGAGGTTATATCGTCGCCTCGGCTTTCATATGACTCAAAAACGCTTCCCCGTTCTTGAACTCATGCCCAGCGAAAGGCCCTAGCCTTCATGATGCCAGCATTTAAGCCATTTGGGAATGCACAATATAGCTAAACGCTATGCCATGCCCTGGCTTTAGGATTACAATAATAACAAGCGCCCAGTTCCGTAAAGCACTGTTCGAGAATCGTACCCCTCGATATAGCTGGCCACTGCCAAAATCCTCCTAAAGGAGTGCGGGGTTCATGCAAATAAAACATTTCAAGCTCATTTCTGCGGTGCATATATTTTTAGAACAGCAAGGGAAAGTGCTTCTTTTACGACGCTCTAACACTGGCTACGAAGATGGCAATTACAGTGTAGTTGCCGGCCACTTGAATGGCAACGAAGAGATTAAAACAGCGGCAATTCGCGAAGCTATAGAAGAAGTCGGCATTAAGATCAATCCGAGCGATATAGAGATCGTCGGTGTCATGCATCGCAGGTCAGATGATGAACGAATCGATTGGTTCCTCGCCTCCTCGACATGGACCGGAACATTAATCAACAATGAGCCAAATAAATGCGACAAATTGGCTTGGCACAGCCTTGATGCACTTCCAGAGAACCTGATTCCCTACGTCCATCGCGCCCTATTGAACTATCGGAAAGGAAAGTGGTTTGACAGCTATGGCTGGGACTAGCCCTGTTTCCAGCATCAATTAATTGAAGGGCGCGCCTTACATTCCGAAATCTTCCAACTGGTTCCCAGCGAAGAACTAAAAGATACCCCCACAACCGAGCACATTGTTATCCATGACTGCACTGAAAGAAGTCCAAACACAAGAAAGGGCTTTTCCTAATGTTGGTTGCTTTTTTCAGTGGCCTCATCCATATAATTTAAAATCTCGCCTTGCAACTTGTATCTAACCGTTATTTCCGGGCTGCCTATGCCTTCTTCGTTTATGAAACATTTAGACTGATTATGAAATATAGCAATCAGATTACTGCTCACTAAAAATGATTCGGGCCGCAATCTGGAAATTATTAATAAACAGCTTGTCATCTTCTGCAAACATGCTACAGTTAATATCTCAAGGCCAGCGGTTTCCCTCAATCAGTGACCCGGAATCATAGCTCTGTATTCGCCATTTGAAACAGATATGTTCATTACGAGAGGAAAAGATGAAACACAGTGAAGAAACTATTATTGCCAGTGATGGCCTGAATCTATATCGGCAGACATGGGAACCTGAAGCCAATGTCACAGGTACTGTATGTCTGATTCATGGTTTAGGCGAACATAGCGGCCGTTATCCTCATGTAGCCGCCGCCCTGACCGATGCGGGATTCTGCGTTGACGCAATCGACTTGCGTGGTCATGGTCGATCTGGCGGCCCTCGCGGCCATTCCCCTAGCTACGAGCAGACACTTGACGATATTGGTTTGCTACTTAGCAAGGCTACCCCCGGCCAGCCGCTCGTTC
>DAOVFE010000115.1 GCA_030673085.1 Anaerolineales bacterium
TCCAATCCTCTACTGCCCGCCGCACGCGCCCGGGCAGATCACTCACGTCAGCAGCCAGGAGCTCCTCAAATGTATCTATCCCCCGCGCATACAGTCTCTTAGCCGTCGCCGCCCCAATCCCCCGAATGATAGCAAAATCATCCATACCTTTTCTGGATTACTATACCGGTTGAATGTAACCATCCATCTATCTACACTCGACGTTAACCTGCAATGAAATAAGACTTAGCAGATTAATGCTGATTAGAATCTATTTATATACGTTGAGATTGAGTTGAGGGGTCTCTACTAGAATTATTAATGAGTGGAGAAAAAATTACAAGGAGGTTGTCATGGCTCGTTGCCCAATGGATGGCGGACTGTCTGGCGGATAGTTCTAAAATCGGCCGAAGGCAGTATTGAATAAAGACTAAGTCAGCAATTATTTGGCAGCGCTGCAAGAATGATGCGCTGCCTTGTGTTTTCTAACAGACCAATGTACGGGAGGATAGAACGATGACGATGCAAGCGCTAAATCAGTTAGTAGCCCGGTCAATTATTGATCCGACTGTAGTGGACGCATATTCGGGGGGAAAGATTAGCGATGTCTTGTCGCTCTTTGATTTTTCGGCTGATATGCGATCCCAGCTCTCTGGAATCCAGGCGAATACCTGGGCGGAATATGCGATCCAGGCATATGGGATTGTTAAAGTAGCTGAAGAACAGGTCAGCCGCATCACTTTGCCTTCGCCGTTGGAAGGATTGCTTCCTGAGAAGGGTAGTGCGGATAAAGAGCAGGTGGCATGATCTCGACCACACTCGAGGAACGCCATTGGTTGCTTCGCAACCTGGCGCAGGGCCTCATTGAATACATGAGCGTGACCAGGCCGCCTGTTCCGGTGGAGGAAATGCTTAGGCATCCACCATCGATCTATGAACGCGACTTCGGCGTGGTCGACATGTATTCGAGTATTTGGGATGCAACCTTTGCCCGGCCTCCGAACCGGCGCGGGAGCATCTTTGTGTGCATCGATATCGAGCCTGATAAACGGCATTATGCTCTTGCCCGAGAGACTCTGACAGCGTTGATTACTAGTGAGCATGGTAGAAGAATGGGTTTATGTAAGCTTTTTACACCGTTTCTTTTGGAGTCAGCCGATTATTTCGCACGCCAATTATTGGCTCCTGATTCGATGGTGAAGGCTTTTCGTATGCGAAATGGAAATCGGGAAAACTTTGGTCTAGAATTCCAATTGCCTGCACGAGCTGCAAAAAGGCGTTGGAATGAAGATGGTGCATCAGCAGCTTAGGTATAGACTTTTGGAACTAGAGAGCCGGTTGTAAAACCGGCTCTTTTGTTTATATATTATGGGAAAGGCTTCATAATGCATTAATTGCCAGCCCGGGCATGTGGCATTCTGTTTGCATGGGTGAAGCGCGAAGAGAGAGCTAAGGGTATAATTCTTCACATTGCATCCGGTTGATAGAGTGTGATTTGTGGTTGAACAAGATCAGGATCCAAGATATTTCAGGCTGATCCCCGTTCGCAAGAAGCCAAGAAAGCCAGGCTGCTTGTTGGCGTTCATTTTATCGTTGACGCTTCTCGGCGGGCTGTTTTGGATTGGTTGGCAAAGGGGATGGTTCCCTTCGCGCAGAGTTATTGCAGGTCATATAGCCAGTCTTAGCCAGGCAAGCTCATATACAGGAGAAACGAACGACGATCGGACGCATCCATTTGCACCAGATATTTCCGCCACGCCATCCCCCACATCCAGCCCAAGCCTTACTCCGGCGCCAGCTACCGCTACGCTAACCCCAGCGCCGACTCGTATCGCTTATTATGGGACTGTTATTTATGCTGCTCGCAAAGATGGATATTCTCATCTGTGGTCATATTCTCCCGGTGATGCCTATTCGACAATTTTAACCACGGGATCATGGGATGATCGAGATCCGGCCATCAGTCCTGATGGAAAAATAGTAGCATTTGCTTCAAACCGCGATGGGTACTGGGATCTTTATTTGCTTGATCTCAATAGCCTTGATGTGCGTCGATTGACGGATACTCCTCTCTATGAAGGACGTCCGGCATGGTCTCTTGATAGCAAATGGATCTGCTATGAGGCGGATGACAACGGCGATCTTGATCTCTGGATAAGCGAAACCGAAGGAAGCCAGCTATTTCAACTAACTGATTATTCTGGTGCAGATCTTGCTCCAGTATGGGATCCTGCTAAAAGGCGGATTGCTTTTGTTTCAGATCGAGATGGAAATTCGGATATATTCATAGCCAATCTTGAGGAACCGGAAGATCGATTTAGTAATTTAACCAATACTTCATTAATCTCAGAAAAAGATCCGGCTTTCTCGCCTGATGGAAGCCTGCTGGCCTACTCGGAGAATAAGGATGGAATTGACCGATTGATGATCCGTTCGATGGAGCTGTCGGATGCACCGGCAGTGCAGGTTGGGCATGGTGTAAGGCCAGCCTGGTCTCCGGATGGTCAGATTCTGACTGCAATATTACGAATGCCAAATGAAAGTCAAATAGTAAGCTATTCTATTAGTGGCGCCATAGTTGTGCCGATTGGATTATCACTGGAGAATGGATCTCATGGAATTACTTGGTCATCAATAGGGTTAGCGGTAGATACTCTTACCCGGTTGTCTGAGATGCCAACGGATGAACCGCTTTATTATGCTCAAATCGATCAGCAAGCCGAAGGCATTGACCGAACAAATATAGTTGCTATTGATAGACTCGAAGCACCCAATGCAATGCTTTCGGATGCAGCCGACGAGGCATTTAATGCTCTACGACAGCGAGTCATTGAAGAGGTTGGGTGGGATTTCCTGGGACAGCTTGAGAATGCCTTTGTCGGCATGAATGATCCATTACCTCCTGGCTATGCCTATAATGACTGGCTTTATACCGGTCGCGCTTTTGCCTTCAACCAAGCTATAGTCTTGGCCCGGTGGGCAGAGGTCGTACGTGAAGATCATGGCGAAGAAACATATTGGCGAGTTTTCATTAAGGTTAAGTCCCAGGATGGCTCAAGGGGTGAGCCTTTAAGAGAATATCCTTGGGATTTTGGGAAACGTTTCTGTGGTGATGTAGAAGGCTATGATCAAGGAGGGGGGCTACGCGATCAGATACCAAAAGGATACTATATCGATTTTACAGAGATTGCGGCAGATTATGGTTTCTTGAGGGTCCCAGCGCTTCCAAATTGGCGGTACTATTATCAAGGAGCGCATTTTAATGAGTATGCGCTGATCGATGATTTGGATTGGACGGAAGCAATGCTTGAGATCTATCCGGCAGAAGCTATCCGAACGCCAACACCATTTCGAACACCTACGGCGACGCCGACCCGTACTCCCTGGCCAACGGCAACTCCATGGTGGTGGAGGCAGCCAACAGCGACTGCTAGCCCTTTAGGCACGTGAGGGTCAACTATGAGCAAGGAAAGTAGCTCCAGGGTTGGTTTTTTCCCCATGTATCTATTGGCGCTGATTTTGCTTGTTGGTATTCTGACGGCTTGCAATATGCCAAGGAACAGACAAGCGGAACCCACTGTGAATGCAACAAGAGATCTCAACGCGACACCATCGCCTAAACCTTCGAAGAATAATGAAAACAGCTCGCAAGGCGAAGAAGGAACCCCAGTAGTGCAGTCTTTGTCGACTCCGCTGGGCAGCAGTGTATCCCCAACCGTTTCCGCCGATTTCCCATTTATTTTACCAGCGTCATCTCCAGAACCAGAGCTTGAATGGCGGCCGCCACCGTATAAAGCACCCCTGGCACTAAGACCAGAAGACCACTATTTTTTAACGAGGCCTATCCCTTCTGGCGAGGTTAATTGGGCAAATCCGTTTTATCGGTATGGAAACACTTTTTTTGGAGAGAACAGTGTTCACACGGGCGTGGACATGGGCGCTGATCTTGGAACGCCCGTGCTGGCTGCTGGGCCAGGCGAAATTATTTGGGCTGGCTATGGCCTTTATCGAGGGTCTAAGGATCTGACAGATCCCTATGGTTTGGCTATAGCGATCCGCCACGATTTTGGTTATAAAAATGGGATTCTATTCACAATATATGCACATCTCAAGACAGTCGATGTGTGGCCAGGACAACGGATCCAGCTCGGCGAAAAAATCGGCACAGTAGGCAATACAGGGCACTCAAGCGGTCCCCACCTCCATTTTGAGGTCCGCTTGGGGGAGAATCGCTATTTCGGAACGCGTAATCCTGAGTTGTGGATGGTCCCGCCAGAGGGGTGGGGCGTATTAGCAGGACGAATCATGGATAGCTATGGCCGTGTATTGCCCGAACAACTGGTACAGATTCGCTCGATTGAAACTGACAAGAAATTGCGGGTATGGACTTATGCTAAGGGTACTGTATTTGCAGATGATTACTATAATGAGAATTTTGCAATTAGTGATCTTCCGGCTGGGCCTTATGAAATTACGATTAACTATGTTGGTAGAAATTACACGGCTCAGCTTTATGTATATCCTGGGCAAACTAAATTCTTTCACTTTCGAGGGAGGGAAGGATACACGATTGAGCCGACTCCCATCACCCCCGCTTTTTCCCCGCCAGGAATTGAATAATGAGTACACTGAAATAAGCAGACGGCACTCCTTTCTCGCATTTAGGATTTTTCAGCACAATCAATAATACGAAAAGAGACCAATATTTACTGCTGATTGATGCAGGTTAATTGAAGTATGGAGATGATCTCTATACGGCGCGATAGAGGGGAATTGAAGAGGTTACAGATCCCGATAAACATGGCTATTAGCGGGGATGGCCGCAACGAAATTAGCGCACTTATGTCAAGAGCACTTGACAGGAGAGTTATTTACATAGTATCCTTCTCGCTATCAGGCTGAATAATAATGAGGAGGTAGGATGCCTGAAAGAGTGGCTGAAAATGTATATATCTTTTCCAGTGAGACATATGCTCAACTCAACGCAGGGGCAGTAGTCGGGCCTGAGTGGTCGGTAATTATCGATACCCTTATCTATCCAGAAGAGACGAAGGGAATACGTGATTTTGTTGAAGGGCGTCTCGGAAGTCCCGTTCGCTATCTGATTAATACTCATTACCATTTTGATCATACGCTTGGCAATTGCTGGTTTCCCAATGCAACTATCTTGAGTACTAAACTGTGCAGAGAGCTTCTAGACACACGAGGACGGAAAGCGCTTGAGATATCTAAGGAGCAGAATAAGGAGCTGCGGGATGTAAAAATCGTTTTGCCCAATGTCGTTTTTGAAGTGGGCAGTATTAGCATAAGAGTTGGCAAGCAGACATTAACAACCATTATGCTTCCCGGACATAGTCCGGATGGAATAGGCGTACTAATTGAAGAGGATCGAGTGCTCTTTGCCGGCGATGCGATGATGGCAGTTCCAACAATACTTGATGGCGATATAGAGCAATTAGAAGAAAGCTTGAAGAGAATCCCCGCGCTAAAGCCTGAAAATGTCGTTCAAGGGCATGGCGATGTGATTCTACGGGGTGAAGTGGGACGAGTGGTGGATGATGATATACGATATCTGGCGTATATAAAGCGGCATGCAAAGAAAGCGCTACGGCGTCGAGATCCAGAAGGCTATCTTGCGAGCCTCGATATTGAGGAAACTGGTATGAGCCGGATACTACTCAACGGTTCGGCTCCAGAGCTTCATAAACGTAATCTACTTACCCAATATCACAAGCTTAAAGCGGAGCAATGATCACCGGGAAAAAGCAATATAAAGGTGGGTTTGAGCGATTCTCATTTTTTTAACCAAAATGAGAGTAATGTATTTCAAGCGATATGGCTTGTATACTTGGGGGATATTCTATTTGTGAATCTCAGGATATAGCTTCATTTCACTCAACCGCAGAACACATTGTCATATTATTAAATATGATCCCACTGAAAAAAGCAGCCACCATTAGGAAAATGCCTTTCTTCCATTTGGGCTTTGTTCAGTGCAATCAAATTTATTCGATTAGCCAGAATACCCCTCAGCTTGCTGAGGGGATGAATGGCCAGGGCCGTAGGCACTGCAGGGCGATAGTCCTGAGCGAATATTTAAACAAAACCCGCACCCGAAGGGGCAAAATTCGGCAATGGGGGCTGTCGCTAAAGGACATCCCTAAAGGAATTTTGAGGGTTT
>DAOVFE010000301.1 GCA_030673085.1 Anaerolineales bacterium
ATTGCCAACCCCTCACCCCAAGATCATCAGTTCTCTCGCCCCAACGGGGAAAGACCCTCCCGCGGGTTTCAAACCCGCGGGAGGTTAAATTGGGGATATTCTCCCGATCAGATAATCTGACCCTCACCCAGACTCTCCCTAAAAGGGAGATGAGGGATTATTCTCTTAGGGCAAAGGTAGATCTTTCGCCTGGCACATCATGTAGGCCGCCTTGGCCCGTGAAAGCGGTTCATTTGGGCAAATGAGCAACTCGGGTATGGTCTGGCAAGGCTCGATCAGGCCGGCGTTGTAGGCAGCTTCAACCCAGCGAGTGTACCACTCGCCGGCAGGAGCATCGGCGAAGATGCCCACCGTATCGGGCGGTATATAATCGGATCCGTACATCATTCGCAGGAAGAAAACACATCCTTCGGCGAGCGAGTTGTCCCGAGCGGGGCAGTAGATCAGGGGGTCTGTGCCGCAGCCAGCGGTGTAGTCATCTTCCCATAATTGAGTGATCCAATCGACGGACCAGCGGCTCAAGGGCACATCGTCGAATATCTGGATTGTGGGCTGGAGCGGAGCGAAGTCGACGCCGTGAACGCCGCGGACGGTGAAGACTGCTGCTTCCTCTCTGGTAAGGATTTGTTCGGGACAGTACATCGGCGGATTGACGCAGCAGCCGGCGGTATATCTCGCCTGGTAGAGAACTTCGATGTAGATATAGGCCCAATGATCCGCCGGAACGTCGATGAAGGAGGTTGACACATGAGTTTCATAGGCTCCGATGTCGAAAGCCATCCCCTGAGGTCGGGAAGTTTCTTCGATATCAGTCGCCAGCTCGGCAAGTTCCTCTCCGGCATCGATAGCCGGCGATCCTGGCTGGAGGTGGAAGTCGCCTATGTCCGGTTTTAAAAGTAATGGGTCTTGGCTGAGGCTGTTCAATCCCTGACCAACCGACGCCTGGTAATCGGCCAAACTCAACGGGCTTCCAAGCCAAGAAATAACATTGGCCGTATTTACATCATAAAAGAGATTGTGGTCTTCAATATGGCCGTTATCGGCATAGATGTGATATTCGTAGCCGCCGCAATTGGCGACGAGGTTGTTCTTTATGGTTACATCCGATGTCTGCGGTTTGATGGCGATACCATCGTTTGAGCAATTGTAGATAGTGTTGCCATAAACACGCATAGCATAACCAGGATTCTCATTGCTGCCGTAGAAACCGATCGCCGCCGCGCCTTCGGTATCGTAGATCAGGTTGTTAGCGATCAATCCATTGCTGCCAGGCGCAATGTGGATCGCGCTATCAACAGAGTGAAGAATATTTTTCTCAATTGTAAATTGATCCGCCTTCCAAACATCGAATGCATACCCTTTTTGATCATCAGGCGCGCTGATGATGAAATCGTTGCCCGAGTCGTGGAAATAGCAGTTCCTTACAACTACACCGTTTGAAACGCCGATTCCTACGCCGTCGCCATCGGTATGAAAAGCGGTATTCGGAATCCCTCGTCTGGCAAAATGGCTCGCTTCGCAGTTTTCAAACAGAATGTCCTCGGCGCCATGGCTGGCGTAGAATGCATTGGATATGTAATCTGCTGTGCAGTTACGCGCTATGGAATGCTTACCGGTGAAATGGATTGCAAAGACTCCCGACCAACTGATGTCGCAATTATCTACTGTTATGTAATCCCCGCTGAAAGTAAGGCTGGTCCTCACATTGTTTTTAAAGACACAATTTTGAATGTTGATATGATGGCTTGCAGAATCCCCGACGATCGTATTGTCGTTGTAATTCTTAAAGGTCAACCCATCGATAATGATATAGCTATCTGATTCGAAGCGTATTGCAGTAGGTAGATAGTTCAAGACATATGTATGTTCTGAAACAGAGCCGCTATAGGGAAACACGTAGATTCTATTTCCTTCTTTGATCATACTGCCCGCGATCATAGTATCGGGAGAGCTGCTATGGTCATACATCAACATTTGCTCATCTTCGGAAACCATAATCACATAGAAGCTGTGATCGAAGTCCTCGGTGTAGTATGTATTACCGGCATAAAGAAGCCAATCTTCCAGCGCTGCGCCGCCTTCTAAGATCGGGCGCTCGCCTGGGTAATTGATGAGAGTAACAGGCTGAGCAGAGGTTCCCGAGTTCCGGAAGTGACTGGTCGATTCTGAGTAGATACCTTCCCTCACACAAATAATGTCTCCCGGCTGGGCGACATCGGCGCTTTTTTGGATTGTGCGGAAGGGGTTAGACGGCGTGCCGGGGTTTTCATCTTTTCCATCCGTGGCAACAACGAAGGTGCAATCGGCTGCTTCAATTGCAGCCATATGGTTGCTGCCAGCGCCAATGCCGGCAATGGCTTTATTGTCATTAGCCATTGCAGCGCTGTTGCTAAAGAGGAAGATAGCCAGCAGGCTGGCAAACAACAATACGGCGTTTAGGCCTCTCTTCTTAAACAGCCCAAGAGAAATCCCGTTTCGAGCTTCAGGGAGGATTAATAGTGGATTCATTTCTGAATAGCCTTTTAATTTTTTTTGCCGAATTTATGCCGGGTTATGCCAACCAACCGAGATAACTAATAATGGAACATGGGTTTTCACAGCGAGCGAAGGCTTAGTTATTGAATGGTTTTCAATTTCATACACGGATTTACTGATCGATAGGTGTTATAGCTATCCCCCGCTGTGCCTCATTTTTATTATAGAGATGTGGATGCTGATAAATATAGAGTACTCTGGTCCCCGAGATCATCAGTTCTCTCTCCCCGCTGGGGAGAAACCCTCCCGCGGGTTACAAACCCGCGGGAGGTTAAATTGTAGAAATTTTCCTGATTAGCTACACTAACCCTCACCTTGATTATTCTCTCAGAGCAATGGCAGACCTTTC
>DAOVFE010000126.1 GCA_030673085.1 Anaerolineales bacterium
AAATCTAAATTGCGGGCGTAAGATCGCACTTGAAATTTTTTATATTCACTAAGAGGGAAAATAGTATTTCGGAGCTGTTCTTGGTTTAGCATGCATAACATGTATGATTGATCCTTGCCTTCATCGACTGCGCGAAGCAGATTATATGTACCATCCCGATATAAAAGTCTAGCGTAATGGCCGGTAGCAAGGTGGGTCGCGCCCATTGATCGTACATGATCTAACAGATAACCCCAACGGATGTAACGATTGCATTCAATGCAGGGGTTCGGGGTTACCCCTTTCGCATATCCTTCAAGGAAGAAATCAATGACATCATGTTTAAATTGCAGGCGAGCGTCGAGAAGATAAAATGGGATTTCGAGTTGATTGGACACATTACGCGCGATCTTTTCATCCAATGGCGAACAGTATAGCGGAGCGTTGTCGCGACTGTTATTTACGAGACTCATCATTATGCCAAAGACATCATAACCTTGCTCAACAAGCAAGGCGGCTGCAACCGAGCTATCGACGCCGCCGCTCATTGCAACAGCAACCTTGCCTGGGGAGATCATGTGAAGTCTCCTGCAGGCGCATAGAAACAGGCGATAAACCCAATTATCGGAGTTTGAGGATATGATCGTTCTAGCATCATTAAGAAAGTATGATGAGAATGAAATAGCAAATCATGCATATAGTGATTCTATCATGATGCCGAATGCATCTATATAATATTTATGGGAACTATGCTTCTATTACATGTATGAGTCCGCTGAAATAACTCAAATTGGGATCGCCCTAACTGCCGTTTTCGAATAAAAATGTTGTAATAATCCACGTTGAATGAAACGCCAAAAAGAGATAAAAACATTCTTGATTGCATCTTGTATCTGTTTTTGGATCTCTCTTGCTTTTCTTTTCTCTTCTATCATCTTCTCCTGATACCCGTGAATACGCCGGATATTGGTCATTGACGCAGAAGCAATGACCATCATACTCACGCGGGGCTTCCCCCGCACAGGAAGTTTGCCATTCCCAAATTGATGCTTCACAGATCGTACCGTTGATTCAACTGCTGCCCGCAGGTTCTCTCCTGTGGAACGAATATCAACCATGCGTTTGCGACGCAAGGCAAGGTCTGTTTCTCCCTGAGAGAAACGCAAGACATGCTTTGGCCTGCGTTTGAGAGGCACTGTTGGACACCGATCCACAAATGGACAATCGCGGCAAATTGCGCTATCAAAGTAGGCCAGATAACGATGCTCATTCCTCCCTGGCTGCACTTCCGCCCTCTGGCCGTGAGGGCAAGTAACTTCCTGAGGCTTACCATCATCGTCGATCTCCCAATCGAAGTCCTCTAAGCCCAACTTCTCTTCGGCAGGCTTGCGGCCCCGGATGGCGGTTTGGATTTGCTCGACATTCGCTTCTCGCATTGCTTCATCAACACCTGGGCTTCCGTACCCACCGTCAGTGTAGATTTGTTTCACCTTGGTGCGCTCTTTCAAATCCGGCAGCGCTTCCTCCAGCATGTCGGCATCCTCAATATTATTGGGTTCTACTTGTACCTTGTTGATCAACTGGAACTTATTCTCAGGATCGCAGGTTTCCGTCAGGTTGGCCACATACCCTTGGTGACCTTCATCACCCTTGCGACGATAGGTGGCTTCCCAATCATCCGGCGACTGCAGGCTTCCTGCGCTCAATTCCTTCCCTTTCCTGGGGCGCAAGTCGTTCTCATCGATAGTGAAATGCTCCTGGAAAACACGCACCAACATCTGATAAGTGGAATCCTCGCCGTAGCCCTCCCGCAGTTCTACTACCAACCGGTGCATGAACTCACCGATTGGCTGTAGATGGTCCGCAACCTCTTCCCCTTTGATGCGGTAGACGTACTGGCCTGAGGTCCCTTGCAGATAGGGTTCGAAGTCTTCTTTGTACCTAAGTTGGTCTTTCTCGCTCAGCATGCGGTGCACACGCTGCAGTACTTCCACCAGAAGCTGCAGACGGCTCATATCACGGATGTTGCTGGCTATCTGCGTGCTGTCCATCCTCAGCTTGCCGCTCTTCAACTGATATGTTTCCGTCTGCTCATCGGTGACTCGCTCAAAGGCCTTCTCGATCAGATTGATCCCCTTCTCTTGCATGTACTCACTGAGCCGCTGACGGAAGTTGTATATCGTACGCAGTTCGAATTCCCCTTCTCCCAGATTGCGGTAGCCAAATGCATACCGTATCTGCATGTCGTAATTATAGGCCGCATACATCTCCTCATCGCTATACCCAAACCCCGCCTTGAGGACTTCAAATCCTGCTAGCACATTCACCGGGATATTCGGCCTGGAAGGTTTGTCGGAATACAAATCAGCAAAGATATCTTCGTCTAATCGGCAGAAGAAGTCCCGGTAGAAGGCGCCCGCCCAGGATTCTTCTAATCCTTTGCGTCGCTTATCAGACAGCGCATCCAATTGGCTCATGAGAGGCAGTTGGAGGTGGTTTTGGTTTCTTTTATACATGCCGAGTTCACCTTATCGGGCGTTTCAGCTATACTACCTCCATTGGTTAAATTTCGCGAATATTTTTGGACCTTTTTTCAGGGGACTCATGTATATCACAATCTTTTACAGGCAAATATTCTTTCAACATGCTCATTTCTAATTGATGAAATGCAAGTTCCACCGGGAAGATGGGTAAGCGTAGCTAATGCATAAATAAACGCAAGGATCACATTATGAAAGCAAAGATAATTAAACTATGAGAATCTCCAAAAGGATTAAAACCTTTGATAAGAATGAGTATAATGGGCATGCTGTAATTTGAAGGAGGATATTGGATATGGATACGATCATCGAAGCTGTACATGCACGACAGGTGTTAGATTCGCGCGGTAATCCAACGATTGAGGTTGAAGTAATTTTATTTGATGGAAGCTGGGGAAGGGCAATCGTTCCATCGGGCGCGTCTACGGGCGTTCATGAAGCTCTTGAACTTCGAGACGGCGACAAAAGCCGATACAATGGAAAGGGCGTAACTAAGGCCGTAGGAAATGTGAACAAGGGCATTTCTGAGATGCTGTTAGGATGGGATGCTACTGAACAACGGGAAATCGATTTAGCAATGATCGAGCTGGATGGAACGCCGAATAAGTCACGTCTGGGAGCGAATGCGATCCTTGGCGTAAGTTTGGCTGTTGCTAAAGCCGCAGCGGCATCGCTTCGATTACCGCTTTACCGCTACATCGGCGGTGTTCATGCTCATGTGTTGCCTGTTCCCTGGATGAATATTCTTAATGGTGGAGCGCATACCGGATGGCAATCAACCGATGCGCAAGAATTTATGATCATGCCGATTGGCGCCTCATCATTCACTGAAGCGCTGCGATGGGGTTCAGAAATCTATCATTCTTTACGAGAAGTAATTAAAGCCAAGGGTTATACGGCACTAGTCGGCGATGAGGGGGGATTTGCGCCGGCGCTAAAGGCAAATGCCGAGGCAGTAGAAGTGATACTTGAAGCGATTGGGAAGGCTGGCTACAAGGCGGGTGAGCAGATTGCGATTGCGTTAGATCCGGCGGCATCCGAGTTCTACGATAAAAAGAAGGAACGCTATCTTCTACGCACAGAGGGGAGAGAATTAACCGGTCAGGAAATGGTTGAATTATGGAAGTCATGGATCGATCAGTATCCAATTGTTTCCATTGAAGATGGGCTTGCACAAGACGATTGGAAAAACTGGGAATTGCTAACAGCCGAGATAGGCAATCGTGTTCAATTAGTCGGCGATGATTTACTGGTCACTAATCCTGAGCGGGTCCGAAAAGCGATTGAAAGCAAAGCCTGCAACGGGCTTTTAGTTAAGCTAAACCAGATCGGATCGCTAACAGAGACGATTGAAGCAGTAGAACTATGTCAACGGGCGGGCTGGAGGGCTGTTACTTCACATCGGTCGGGTGAAACAGAAGATACGACCATTGCCGATCTTGTGGTTGCTCTGAATATGGGGCAAATTAAAACGGGAGCACCGGCCAGGTCGGATCGCGTTGCAAAGTACAATCAGCTTCTACGTATTGAGGAAGAGCTTGGAGATAGCGCTCATTACGCGGGATGGGGAGCATTAAAGCAAAAGAACTAAATAGAATAGTAGTGGCTGAGGGATTTAGTGTTGGAAAAAGGTGAAGAACCCCACAGCAAGCTGCGGGGTGTTCTGGCTTTTTCCCATAAAAGAACGGGGCGGGCAAAAAACCCGCCCCGCTTGTATTACTTAAATGAAAATACAAGGAAGCTATTCTTCCTCGATTGAAGTTTCCTCTGAAGACTTTTCGTTTTCTGTTGGAACACCTGGAGCAAGGATTCCACAATAGGGACAGATTTGCCAGGATAATTGCATTAATCGACCACAATTTATGCATGGCTTTCGCAATAATGTATGGCATTGCGGACAGACTTGCCAATCGGATTGGATTCTAAGGCCACAACCCGGACAAATGGAATGATCCTCAATGCTAGAGAGGAGCGCCTCCTCTTCCAGTGTTCGTTGGTAGACTTCGTCTAAAGTCTGACTGGGACGTAAGATCAGGTAAATAATAAGGCCGGGTATATTAAGAATTGCAACAATAATCGGGGCCAGTATTTGTATAAAACGATCCTGCGTACGCGCACGGATGTCTCGGTAGGACCAGAATATCAGACTTAGCCAAAGAGCAGCTAGGAAGGCGCCGAGGAAGGAAGTTAGATATAGAAGAATACCGGAGAACGAATTGAAACCGAAGTTATTTAGCATTAGAACTCCCTTAATACGCTGGAATTATACTAATATTTGCCTGAAGAACAAAATGATAGCGATTAGTGAAATGAAAAGGGATTAGAATAATTAAGCAAAAAAAGCTGCGTAATGCTTCTATGAATGGCGCTAAATTTCCCCGGGCGCTTTGACATGATAGGTTTGTCAGAGTATAGTGCCCACAAGTGTGGATAAGGAATATCTCATAAGGGGGTCAATATGGGGAATCGAAGTTTTAAATACCGAATCACGGATCTGGCAACAGAAGAGCGACCAAGAGAACGCCTGGCCATGCTTGGCGCCAATGTACTATCGACTGCTGAGCTTATTGCAATTCTACTTCGAACGGGCATCGAAGGCATGAATGCGGTTCAACTGGCGCAAGGGCTGTTGAATGAAATGGGCGGATTAAGCGGATTGCATAGGGAATCCTATGACTCACTATGCGGATGTCGAGGGATTGGACCAGCAAAAGCGGCCCAAGTCAAAGCGGCTATTGAGCTAGGTCGTCGCCTAGCCATAGCGACGCCTGAGGAATGTTTTTGGCAATCTAAAATGAACCCATTTGGCAATCGAAAATGGACCCACCCATAGATACACTCCACATCAGATCAACCCACTTCCTGTTCCAGTCGCTGTCGAAAGCGATAGGATTCACCCACCAGCTCCAGGATGTGGGCATGGTGGGTGAGACGGTCCAATAAAGCTGCAGTAAGTCTTTCGTCTCCGAACACCTGCGTCCAATCGGCAAACTTCAAGTTGGTGGTCACGATCATCGCCACCCGTTCATAGAGTTCCGAACAGAATGTAAACAGCGCCTGGGCACCGTTTGGTGTAAAGGGGATAAATCCCAACTCGTCCAAGACGACCAATCTGAACTTGAGTGCGGAGGCGATAAACTTGTGCAGGCGAAGCTCATCCTGAGCCTGGAGCAATTCATTCACCAATCCCGCCGCAGTCCAGAAGCGCACCTTGTGGCCCTGTCGGCAGGCGGCCAATCCCAGGCCGATGGCCAGATGGGTCTTTCCAAGACCTGGGTTGCCCACCAGAAGAATGGATTCGCGCTTGGCGATATATTCGCCCCGGGCCAAGTCCAACACACGCGCTTTGTCGAGGCTGGGGATGGCCGAGAAATCAAAGTCCGCCAGTTCCTTGAGTACCGGGAAACGAGCCGCCTTGAT
>DAOVFE010000060.1 GCA_030673085.1 Anaerolineales bacterium
CAATCTTATCGTGTTTTCCCTTCTCGGGATTGCGAATCGTCCCGCCAGATATATTGTTTTACTATTTGCCAGAGTTTCCCAATTGCATTTGACGCTAATCCATCGCCATATTCCGTCACTGGAATCCCCGAGACCATCGCCTCCGGGACAGCCCGGTCAAACGGAATCTCCACGGCAACTTCAGTTCCCCATCCCTCACAGAACGCGCGAATCTCATCTGCTCGTCTTGGGTTTATATCAACCTTGTTAATACATACCAGCGCCGGAACACCGAAATGATCAGTTGTCGCCAGAATACGCTTCAGGTCATGTATGCCAGAAACGGTCGGTTCAGTCACTATCAAGGCTAAATCCATACCGGTACAAGTTGCAATAACTGGGCAGCCGATTCCCGGTGGGCCATCGGCCATAATCAGGTCGGTATTGTGTTCATTTCCCCAGGCTTGGCTCTGCGTCCGCAACTCAGAAACTAAAAGACCAGTAGTCTCTTGGTCGGGATAGAGGTAAGCATGAAACAACATGCCGAAACGAGTATCAGATCGATGCCAACGACCGGCAGCCACCGATTCCATCCGAATGGCCTCGTTTGGACACTGATATAAGCAAGCCGCGCATCCCTCGCATCTAATGTCATCAACCTTATAGGGCTCGTCAGGAACAATGGCATCATAACGGCAGACTTTATGACAGATGCCGCATCCGCTACAAAGATCGCCATTTATAATAGCCTGCTTGGCGCCGATAAATTCATTCGTGGTTTGTAGAGCAGGTGAAAGAACCAGTTCCAAGTTGGCCGCATCGACATCAGAATCTACCAGTACCAATCGCAATTCCTTTGCCGCCAGAGTTGCCAGGGCAGCCGTTACCGATGTTTTTCCGGTACCGCCCTTGCCACTCAAGACCGCCATCTGCTTCATAATGCTGCCTTCTTTATTATAGTATGCAAGAGGCTGCTAAACACCGATCGATAATGAGGTATCGCTTCCACTATTGGAATGCCGTTAGAATAGGTCTCTGCAATTTCGCGGTCAAACGGGATGCGAAGCAGAATCGGGATATCCTCCTCCATGCAATATTCATCCACTCTCCGATCCCCTATCCCGTCGCGATTGATCACTACGCCAACTGGAATCGCCATTTTGCCCCAAATCAAATCAACCGCTTGCCGCAAGTCATGCAGGCCGAACGGAGTTGGCTCGGTAACCATAAGAGCATAGTCCGCACCATGCACTGTTTCAATTACCGGACATGCCGAACCCGGCGGGGAGTCTAAAATAACAAGTGAGTCTCTATTCAGTTTCGCCAAGATCCATTCTTTAAGGTCTCGAATGATTGGCGTAGCCATGGCCTTGCCGATATTCAGCTTTCCATGGCCAAAGGCAATGTTCCCGGCATGTCCTTTTTCAAGGATGCCCGTTACAGATAGTTGCTCTTGAATTGCGTTCTCGGGGCAATTTAATGCGCAGCTTCCGCATCCATGACATAGCTCAGGAAAAACGAGGACTTTTAATCCGATCACCGAGATGGCATTGAATTCGCAAACCTCTGCGCATCGTCCGCACCCGGTGCATAGATTTCTATCCACTTTCGGTACCAGGACACCGACTTGCCGTCTTTCTTCAAATGTGGGATGCAGGAACAGCGCTGCGTTTGGCGCTTCAACATCGCAATCCAAGTATATGACTTCCAGTCCCCTCGTCTCTGCCGCCGCGATTGCTAGACTGACTGCGACCATGGTTTTCCCTGTTCCACCTTTGCCGCTTGCTACCGCCAGCTTCATGTTCCGCCGCCCATTCCTGCGATTACTTCTGGATTATCCTGACAATGCAACACCATATATAAAACCTACCACTTACCGGTATGCCCGTCAACTGAACACCTTAAGATTCATCCCCCCGCTCGAGACCTATCCTCCCGCGCCTTTGCAACCCGCGGGAGGTTGATTTAAGATTCACCCTATCGCTGATTTCTAGATTTATCTCCGTAGAAGAACACCCGATCAGCAGATCCGCGGCAGCATCTCACCGGCAAGCATGTAGATCGCTCGCGTCGCGCCAATTGCCGTGCGCAGCAGCACTCGGCCAGCCGGCGCTTCCATCACTTCGCCGATGCTACATGCCTTTGCCCCGACCTCTGTTGCCCTCATCGCGGCCAATATTTTATCAGCCTCTTCCGGCGAAACGATCGCCACCAGCTTTCCTTCATTGGCCATATAAAGCGGATCAAAGCCCAGCAGCTCACAAGCTGCCTTCACTGCGGGTCGAACCGGGATAGATGATTCGTCCAGCGCGATGGCAACCCCGCTTTGCTGGCTAATCTCATTCAATGATGTCGCCAGGCCACCGCGGGTGGGATCGCGCATGACATGAATCGCCGAACCGGCTGCGAACATCGCCTCAACTAACTTATTAAGTGGAGCAAGATCCGACTTTATCGTCGTTTCAAGCGCTAACCCACCGCGCTCCGCCAGCACTGCAACCCCATGATCGCCGAGCGATCCTGATAGGATCACCACATCGCCGGGTCGGGCATTGGTTCCGCTCACGTCACGGCCCTTTGGAATATGCCCGATCCCTGTGGTTGAGATAAAGATCTTATCCGCTTTACCCCGCTCGGCCACCTTGGTGTCGCCGGCGACAATCATCACGCCGGCTTCCTCGGCTGCAGCCCTCATTGACTGCGCCACCCTCTCGACAGTCGAAATCGGCAAACCCTCTTCTAAAATGAAACTTGCCGTCAACCACTGCGGCTGCGCCCCAACCATTGCTAGATCATTCACAGTTCCACAAACCGCCAGGCGGCCGATATCACCGCCAGGGAAAAAGATCGGATCCACAATATGGCCATCGGTGCTGATCGCCAGACGGCCGGCTTCACTTAGTTGAACAACTGCGGAGTCATCCTCCTGCATTAACGGAGGATTTTCAAACGCCGGCAAAAAATAACGGGCGATAAGGTCCCTGGTCATCTTCCCCCCGCTGCCATGCCCCATCACGATAACCTCTCGCTGTTCAATCGGTCTTGGGCAGACCGGGCCCTGTACTATCATGCTCTTCTGCTCATCCCTTTTGGGTTTATTCGCCTTTTGCTTCAAGAAACTCCCTCGTCTTAATTTCTTATTTATGCATTATGCAATCTAATGGATCATTTTTTCAGTGAACGACGATATTGATAATAGGTCGAGCACGTTCCCTCAGACGAGACCATTAATGCGCCCAAAGGAGTTTGCGGCGTACACTCGACGCCGAATGCCGAACAATCAGTTGGCTTTTTCAGCCCTTGCAAGATCTCACCGGCAATACAGAGAGGCGATTCCTCCGCCCGAATCTCCTCGACCGCAAAACGTCTTTCGGCGTCGAAGGATGCATATTCATCGCGCAACCTCCACCCGCTTTTCGGAATCATCCCGATTCCGCGCCACTTGCGATCACAGGTTTCATACACCCGTTTGATCATCGCTTGCGCTTCCTGATTCCCCTTATAGGTCACAATACGCGGGTAGGCATTTTCTACTTCCTTCCTGCCCGCTTCAAGCTGCTTGACTGTCATCAGAATCCCGCGTGCGAGATCAAGCGGCTCAAATCCGGTCACAACAATTGGAACGCCATGCTTTTTGGCTATTGGCGCGTACTCCCAATAACCCATTACCGCATTTACGTGTCCCGCGCCTAAAAAGCCTTGAACTCGATTATATGGAGAAGCCAAAATAGCTTCCATTGCCGGAGGAACTTTAAATTGCGAGACCAAAACGCTGTAATTTGATAAGCCTAAAGATTTGGCTTGCATTACGCTCATGGCGTTCGGCGGCGCCGTCGTCTCGAAGCCAATTGCAAAGAAAACGATCTCACGGTCGGGGTTTTTCTGTGCTAATTGAATCGCGTCGAGTGGCGAGTATACGACTCTTACATCGCCGCCCATTGCCCGAGTGGCTTGCAGATCACGTCCAGAACCGGGCACTCGCAGCATATCGCCATAAGATGCGAAGATAACTTCCGGAAGGGAAGCAATAGCTAATGCTTTATCGATCAGCTCCAAAGGTGTGACGCAGACCGGGCAGCCCGGCCCATGCACCAGTTCAATCTCGGGGGGCAGCAATTGGTCCAGGCCGTGTTCCACGATCTCATGCGTTTGCCCCCCGCAGATTTCCATCAACACCCATGGGCGGCTTACCGTGCGATGGATTTCCGCCAGAACCCGCTGAACCAGCTCGGCGTCACGATACTCATCGATATATTTCATGTTCGAGCTGCATCCTTTAAATCGGATCGGCCTATGACGTCCGTAAAATTGATTTCCTGCATTAACGCCAGCGTCTCCCGAGCATCCTCTTCACTCACTTGGCTGATGGCAAAGCCAACATGAATAATTGCGTAATCTCCTACTTTGGCTTTTGGCACATATTCCAGACAGGCTTCACGCTTAACACCGCCAAAGTCCATTTTCCCCATACGAAGTCCGTCTCGCTGGTAAATCTCATTAATTCTACCTGGTATAGCTAGACACATAACCAAACCCTCCCTTACTTGTCGCCCGACAACCCAGCCAATCGAGCTGTCGCTACGACCGCCTGACCGAGCGCTATTCCCCCATCGTTGGCCGGCACTTGACGATGGAAATAGATCCTAAATCCATCGCTTTTCAGCAACGGGACAACCATGCTCAATAGAGTCATATTCTGCCAGACGCCGCCGCTCAAAACGACTTCTTTCAATCCGGTTACTGAACGTATCCGCCGGCACACTTGCAGCACCATCTGCGCAATTCCATTGTGAAAGCGGGCTGCAATGCGGTTCACTGAAACGCCCTCCCTGATGTCGGCGACCAGCGATTGGAACATGGGTATCGGGTCAATCAAACAATCGCTTATAGCGAATGGGTAAGCCTTATCTTCCCGCGAATCGACCAGGGCTTCGAGTTCAATGGCAGCCTGGGCTTCATAATTAATTTCCTGCCGAACACCGGTCAGGGCCGAAACCGCATCGAAAAGCCGCCCCATGCTCGACGTCGGCGGTGCATTCAGGCCAAGCGATAGCTGCTGCTTAAGAACTTGCCTTTCTTGAATCGATGCATGTTGAACCGGCGTCAGGTCTTGTGACCATTCCAAGCCTGCCTGGGCAAGCCAGGCCAGCGCCAGCCGCCAGGGTTGGCGCACGGCTACATCTCCTCCGGCTAATGGAACGTATGTCAGGTGAAAGAACCTCTGATAAGAGGCATAATCGGCTGTCAGAAATTCGCCGCCCCAAATTGCGCCATCCTCGCCATAACCCGTTCCATCGAAAGCCACGCCAATCACAACCTTTTGCTGCGGCAGATTGTTTTCGGCCATACAAGCGGCGATATGAGCATGATGATGCTGCACACCAACTTTGGGAAGATTATCTCGTTCGGCTCGCTCGAAGACGTAGCGGGTTGCCATATAGTCGGGATGTAGATCATAAGCCAGCGCCTCGGGATGAACCCGGAACAACCGCTCGAAGTGGCTCACGCCGTTTTCAAATGCCAATAAGGTCTCATAATTCTCAAGATCGCCAATATGATGGCTGAGAAAGGCATAGCGCCCATTCACAAGGCAAAAAACATTCTTAAGCTCGGCGCCCGCAGCCAGCAGCGGCTGCATCTTCCATTGGAGCCGCACTGGATTAGGCGCATAGCCGCGGCTGCGACGGACAGGACAGCTGCCGTCACCGAAAATACGCATTACCGAATCGTCGCATCGAACATGAATCTCGCGATCGTGGAGCAGAAATGCATCTGCCAGCCTTGCCAGTTGCTGTCGGGCATCATCATTTTGAGTGATGATGGGTTCTTCACCCAGATTGCCGCTGGTCATTACCAGCGCATCAGGGAATCCGCCGCCGCGTTCGATTAATAGGTAGTGTAATGGTGTATAAGGAAGCATCACCCCTAGCGTCTTCTGACCCGGCGCTACCCCGGCAGCGATTCCTGAATTAGGTCGCTCATTCAGAATGACGATTGGTCGCTCGGCGGATTCAATCAGCTTTCGTTCGGCGGCATCCAGTAAGCAATAGGCTTCGACTGCCTTCAGATCGGGCATCATCAACCCAAACGGCTTTTCCACCCGCAGCTTGCGCCGTCGAAGCTCGGCTACCGCTTCTGGATTGGTTGCATCGCAGGCTAGATGAAAGCCGCCTAGTCCCTTCACAGCCAGAATACCGCCATCAACAAGCAAAGCCCGGGCTGGCTGGAGCGCTTCTTCCCTCTCACCAATCCGCCGTCCTTCAGCTTCGAACCAGATCTGCGGGCCGCAATCGCCGCAGGCTACCGGCTGTGCATGAAAGCGCCGATCCAGCGGATCGTGGTATTCTGTCGCGCACGCCGGACACATTTCAAACTCATCCATCGTTATATTGGGACGATCGTAGGGAATATCTTTAATAATCGTAAAACGCGGCCCGCAATTGGTACAGTTAATGAACGGGTAACGGAAACGCCGATCATTCGGATCAAACAGCTCACGCAGGCAATCAGTACAAACGCCAACATCTGGCGAAATAGGCTGAAACGCATCCAACAATGCCTGAGAATCAGCGATTTCGAATGTACGATAGCCCCTTGGATGATCTCGCTCCACTTCGAGCGAATCGATTAGAGCCAACGGCGGCGCTTCATCCTTGAATGCCTCGAGGAAACTCGCCAGGGCGTTCTCTGGCCCCTCGGCTTCAATATCAACTCCGGCTGACGTATTGCGCACCCATCCGGTCAATGCCAGGCGTTTGGCAACACCATATACAAAGGGGCGAAAGCCGACTCCCTGCACTACACCGGTAATATGAATGCGAACAAGTTGTTTCTCTTTCATTATCTTTTTTCTATTAGCGGCAGATTCGTGTCTCGCTCGGCAGGAACAACCATTTCATACAGCCTATCTTTTCTGTTCTTCGACTATCGCCACTAGCCAATTCAGCCACGCCTCTACTCCCTCGCCGGTCCGGCATGAGAGCCGAAAAATCTCCAGGCCCGGGTTAAGTATCTCAACACCCTTGCAGAAATAATCCATATCGTAATCCACATAGGGGAGCAAATCGATTTTATTGATAATGACTGCATCAACACCGCGTTACATTCCCGGATATTTATAGGGTTTGTCATCGCCCTCGGGCACAGATGCAATCAAGATGCTCTTGTGTACTCCAAGCTTAAAGCTGGCCGGGCAGATAAGGTTTCCCACATTCTCCACAATGAGCAAATCGAACTGCGCCAGATCGAGCTCGTCCAGGGCCCCTCGAAGCATCACAGCATCCAGATGGCACGTGCCGCCGGTATTGATCTGGACTGCGGTTGCGCCCGCCGCCGCAGCCCGGTCGGCATCAATGCTGCTGGCAACATCGCCATCAATCACGGCGATACGCATGCTTTTTGCCAATACCGGCATCATGCGTTCAATCAAGGATGTCTTGCCTGCGCCAGGCGACGCCATTAGATTAATCGAAAATACTCCATCGTTATCTATCCGGGATCGATTCTCTAAAGCAATCTGGTCATTAGCGCTCATTATTTTTTCTACTACCGGTATGCGTTTCGTCATTCACATCTCCTCCAATTGAATCTTCCTTTTGATGCACATCCTCAATCGCAATCGATTCCAAATAGAATTCCTCGCCGACCACTACCTTGCAGTGCATTCCGCCGCATGCGGGGCAAGCCATTTCGTCTCTGGTTGGTTGATATCGCTCCCCGCATTCAAGGCATTCCATCTCAATAGGGATCCGGTGGAAATGAAGTTGAGCCCCTTCGGCCAGCGTTCCTTCGCTAATAATGTCCCAGTAAAACTGGATCGAATCATCTACGATCGAAGCCATTTCACCGATGACCAGGTATAAATCCGTAATGCGCCCTCCACCCGCCTCGCCGGCATGATGGAGCGCGATTTTGAGGGCGCTCTCAGCCACAGATAATTCATGCACAAATGCACCTCAACCTGCCACGAGGATAATAGCGGCGTTTAGTATTCAAAAGTGAGTAAATGACAAAACCCTCATAATTCCTTCAGGGATGTCCTTTAGGGACATCCCCCATTGCAGGAATTTTGACCCTTCGGGTGCGGGTTTTGTTTAAATATTCGCTCAGGACTATCGCCCTGCAATGCCTATGGCCCCGGCCATTCATCCCCTAAGCTTGCTGAGCGACCTCAGTAAGCTTAGGGACCTCAGCAAGCTGAGGTG
>DAOVFE010000453.1 GCA_030673085.1 Anaerolineales bacterium
GGTCGGTGGGGAGCTGGCCCAATTGCACTGAGCAAATTTGTCGCGAAGTGGGGAGTTTATTCGATTAGCCAGAATACCCCTCAGCTTGCTTAGGGGATGAATGGCCAGAGCCGTAGGCACTGCAGGGCGATAGTCCTGAGCGAATATTTAAACAAAACCCGCACCCGAAGCGGCAAAATTCCTGCACTGGGGGATGTCCCTAAAGGACATCCCTGAAGGAATTATGAGGGTTTTGTCATTTACTCTTGTTTTTAACAGAATCTGGCTTATTGATGGGGATGAGAATCGCGATTTTCGACTTTTCAGACAGCCCCTTCTTCACTTGCCGAAAGGGACACGCTTTTATGGGCCAATATTTTTTTCAACACCCTTTAATAGATATAAGGCGGGAGCTGAGCTCCTACCCAATATTTACCGCTCTATTTTGCAGGTTAATGTGTTTTTATCATCTTCCTTGTCACTCTTGAATGGATGCGATATGCTTTTTGGGCAAGGGGGTGGTTGGGTCCCGGTGGGCTCCCCGGTCTTCAAAATCGGTGGCGGGTCGCTTAGCGAGCCGTGGTGGGTTCGACTCCCATTCACTCCCGCTTTTATTGTTAATGGAGTAAATATGGATTTTCGAGAATCAATAGTGCCAACCCCCGATCTTGTAGATCGTCTTCTGCCATCCATTCGACCGATTATGCAGATTCAAGATGTAACCAGCGGAAGCGCTGACCAAAAATATTTAGCGCGTTTTCGTGGGCAGTTAATGATTGATTCGATGCAGGCGTATGATCGGCTAAAGCCAGTATTTGAAGGTGAGGGCGTTACCCTCCTTATGCGAAAAGAGGAAGGCCTACATGTAGTCCTGGCGATCCCCGGGGTAATTAAACCGAAGCCCTCTAATCAGATCATTAACTTGGTGCTTTTCATTTTTACCCTGATAAGTGTACTTTACGCCGGCGAGATTTATGTCCTGGATGAGGAGGCTTTACTGGCTACTGGAGGCAATCTGCTTTTAGCGATGAAGCTAATGTTGCCCCAAGCAATGAGCTTCATGGTGAGCATGATGGCGATTCTGCTAGCACATGAATTTGGGCACTACCTTGCCGCTCGTCACCATAAAACGGCAGTTTCGCTGCCTTACTTCATCCCCTTTCCGGGGAACCTTTTCGGAACGATGGGCGCTTTTATCAATTTGAAAGAACCGCCTCGCAATCGCAGAGTCTTGCTTGATATCGGTCTGGCGGGACCTTTGGCGGGGTTGGCGGTTGCCATACCTATTCTGCTTTATGGTTTGTCGCTCTCTGAAGTGACCCCGATTCCAACTCATCCCATCCAAGGAATGACGATAACGCTTGAAGGAAATTCGATTCTATATCTGCTTGCCAAATATCTGGTAACCGGAGAATGGCTCCCAGCGCCGATAAGCTCTGGTGGACTTCCGCCAATACTCTATTGGGCTCGATTTATCCTGCTTGGCAGGCCA
>DAOVFE010000054.1 GCA_030673085.1 Anaerolineales bacterium
AATATTGACAACGGCCTTCCAATACTGCCCTTCCAGCTCAGCCCAGCAAGCGTACACACCTTGTCGCGGACATGCCTTTTCTTCCCAAATCCGAAGGTTGGCAGTGGGAATTCCTAATGTCTTGCCTCGCCCGGAACCCGCAACTACTGCGCCCGATAAGAAAAACGGCTGCCCAAGATAGTGGCTTGCTTGCAGCACATCCCCTGCCTGCAACGCTTTCCGGATGTTGGATGAACTGACCGGTTCGCCATCTATGATAAGGGGCGGCACGACATGTAATTCGAAATTATGATCAACACTGGCTTTTTCCAGGAATTTGCGATCCCCTTCTCGTCGATATCCAAGAGCGAAATCTTCGCCGATCCACAGATCGCGGAACTTGATCTGCTGCTGCGCTCGTTGGAGGAAAGGCAACGCTCGTATTTTAACCAGACTTTTATCAAATTTCTGGCTGATTAAATAATCCAAACCCAGTTGCGCCAGATATGTTGCTTTTTCGTCAGGAGTGAAGATATAAGAAGGTCGGTGCATATTCAGGATTACTGAAGGAAGGGGGTAAAACGTCAACGCCACGGCAGGCAGATTTGCCTTTCTCGCCGCCGAAACCAATTGTTTAATAAGCTCCTGATGGCCACGATGGACGCCGTCAAAAGAACCGATTGTTAATCCACAACCGCTCAGATTTAATCGGCTTAAATTCTGCAGATGCTGCATTGTATATCTACCCAATAAAAACTTTATGGGGATGCCAAAGGGTTCCATCCTCAACTGCTTTAAGAACGGCAACCAGCTCGCCATCTGCGCCCACCGCCCGAGCCAGACCCTGGGCATTTTCCTTAGTAACAATGCGATGACCGTTGCGAATCTTGCTCACTTCTTCTTCATTTACCTCAATCAACGGGAAATCCGGCAGCGCCTTAATCGCTGGAATTACATACTGTTCCCAGTTTTCGACAATAAGTCCCACTTCGAGCATTGCCAACGGAGTAGCATCTTTAAGTGTAAACGGCCCAGCTTTTATGCGGCGCAGGCCGGCAAGATAGGCGCCTGTCCTTAATTGCTTGCCAAGATCATGAGCGATGGAGCGAATATATGTTCCGGCTGAACATTCGATACGCAGTGATAGATCCGGGGGATGATAGGAACCCACCTCAAGGCGGTAAATAGTTACCTTGCGAGGTTCAAGTTTAACAATCTTACCCGCTCTAGCCAGCTCATATGCTTTATGACCTTTTACTTTAATGGCACTGAAGGGCGGCGGAATCTGCTCAATCTCACCCGTGAAACTGGGAAGCGCCGCGATAATCTCACTTTTTTTGGGCGCTACGCCGGTTTCATAAGTAATATCACCTTCCGCGTCGTAGGTTCGAGTCGCCGATCCAAAGCGCACAACCGCTTCGTATTGCTTTTGCGAACAAGAAAGATACTCGCTCAAACGGGTAGCCGCTCCGAGACACAAGACCAAGACTCCCGAGGCGCGCGGGTCAAGCGTTCCAGCATGTCCCACTTTACGTATGCCCGTTCCCTTACGCACCAGGCTGACAACCTGATGTGAAGTCGGCCCCACCGGCTTATCAACAACCAGCAATCCAAAATTATTCATTTCCCCTTCTCAGTCGCCTTCCTAATATGCTCTCGAGTTACTGCAAGAATATTTGCTTCCACTCCATCCAGATCGCCTTCGATCATCGCCCCTGCTGCCGGCTTATGCCCGCCGCCCCCAAATTGTAACGCCAGTTGTGACACATCAAGACCGGGCCGAGAACGCCAGCTCACCTTTATTTTTCCACCCGGCTGCTCTACCAAGATTATCGCCACTTTAGCGCTATTGATCGCAGTAAGAAAATCAATCAGATTAGCATCATCCGCAATTGAATAGCCTGTCCGGACGCGATCTTTGAGCGTCAATCGGGTCCACACGATTTCATCATCTCGTTGCATGCGCGCCAGTCCGCAACCCCAATATCGAGCCTCATCAAAGCTATGCTGACGCAGGACACGATCATAGAGCGAAGTCATACATATACCCTGCTCGATCAAATCGGCGGCCATACGAAGTGAATTGGGGTTAACTGTGGCTGTGCTAAAACCAATTGTATCTGTCAACAGCCCGGTCATCAAATTTATTCTAACCGGCTCGCTTATTGGCAAATCAAGCATTTTAGCCAATTGATAGATAATCTCGGTCGTCGCTGCTGCATCCGAATAGATTAAATTTATATCTGCAAAAAATGTATTGGTAGGATGGTGATCGATGTTAATAGATGGCTGCCGCTTAAAGCTGACCGAGTCAAGTCCTGTACGCCCTAAATCCGCACAATCCACACATATCACCAAATCACAATCCTGCGGGGCAACAGTTCTAATCCGTTCAGCCCCAGGCAGGAATCGAAAGCGAGGAGGAACGTCATCTACCAAGATCGGCGTAACACTCCGTCTTCCCTGCTCAAGCATAAGAGTTAACGCCAGCGCCGAACCGACAGCATCTCCATCTGGACGCTTGTGAGCTACGATCGTAATCGCCTCTGCCTTATGAAGCAGACTGCGGATTGCTTGAATGTCAGGATTCACTTCCGCCTTCTTGTTTGTTGTTTTTCTCAGATTGAAGATCAGCAAGGATTCTTTCAATTCGATCGCCACGTTCTATCGATGAATCATAGCGGAATCGTAATTGGGGGAAACTCCTCAGGGGGATAAGTGCTGCCAGTTGACTTCGAAAGAATCCACGCGCACCCGATAACGCATCCATTACTTCATCAACCGGCACGTCATTATCAAGAGATGATACATAAATCGTTGCACGAGCTAATTCTCGGTCAACATCGACACCGGTAACCGAAAGCCCTCGCAAACGAGGATCATGGGCCTTGCGCTGAAGAAGTGTCGCCAGCTCTTGAGCTATTCGATCAGCTACTCTGCGGGCGCGAGCTTTACTCGTCATATATCTCGATCCTCAGCTCACTGCCACCTTCTCTTCTGTATAGCACTCTAGTAAATCACCTTCCTTGAAGGTATCGAATCCTTTCAGGCCAATGCCACACTCAAAACCTTCACGAACCTCGCGAGTGTCATCCTTCTCGCGCTTTAATGAGGATATTACCCCGTCATAAATCTCTTCTTCGTCCCGCAGCACATGCATGCGCCCATTTCGGCGGATTTCACCATTTAGCACCCGGCACCCGGCGATCTTGCCGATCTTCGGAATGCGGAAGATGGCCAATACCTGAGCCCGTCCGATTACAACCTGCCGTATCTCGGGTTCGAGCATACCTTTGAGCGCCTTCTCAATATCTTCAGTCAAGCGATAGATAATATCATATATGCGGATATCGACCCCCTCGACATCAGCCGCTCTGCGAGCCGCCTGATCTGCTACAACATTAAATCCAATAACAATCGCCCCCGATGCTGCCGCCAACATCACATCTCCTTCGCCGATATTGCCCGTGCCGGCATGAAGAATGTGAACCTTAATGTCGCCAGCGCTTATCTCGCTTAAGGATGAAATGATTGGCTCCAACGAGCCTTGAAGATCAGCTTTTATCACCAGCCGTAATTCCTTGGCCTTTCCAGCTATAAAGGCTTCAAAGACCTGCTCAAGTGTCATTGTATGCTGCTCGGCTTTTATTTCTATCTTTTCCTTGCGCTCGGCTACAATCGATCGCGCCGTTTTCTCATTCTGGGCTACAATCAATAGATCACCGGCTTCGGGGACTTCCGAAAGCCCCAGCACGGAAACAGGAACTGAGGGGCCTGCTGCTTTAACCGGTTCCCCTTGGAAATCATACATCGCCTTGATTCGTCCATAGATCTGCCCAACAACAATCATATCGCCTACGCGTAGTGTCCCATTTTGAACTAAAACCGTCGCCAGTACTCCCTTAGCCTTGTCTAATTCAGCTTCGATTGTAGTGCCCACAACCTTCCCCTTGGGATTGGCCTTAATTTCAATCGAATCGGCCACCAAAAGGATGGCTTCTAACAGATCTTCAATTCCAGTCCCTTGTTTAGCTGATACCGGAATGACCATGGTATCGCCGTCCCATTCGTCGGGCACTAAGTCAATATCGGCAAGTTCCCGCATGACCTTTTCGATGTTCATATTCGGTCGGTCGATCTTGTTCAGAGCCACCAGAATTGGCACCTTTGCCGCCCGCGCATGAGCAAGAGCTTCGCGGGTCTGCGGCATTACACCATCATCAGCCGCTACTACTAATATAGCGATATCGGCGCCCTGCGCCCCGCGCGCACGCATCGATGTGAAAGCAACATGTCCCGGTGTATCCAAGAATGTAATGAGCTGGTCCTTATGTCTCACCTGATAAGCGCCAATATGCTGAGTAATTCCGCCAGCTTCGTCACTGGCAACATTTGTCTTCCGGATTGCATCGAGGAGCGTTGTCTTTCCATGATCGACATGCCCCAGCATTGTGACCACCGGTGATCGATCAACCAAGGCATCCGGGTTCTCGTCACTGATTAATTGCCGCCAGCGCGCCATGCCGCTTTCTTCCTCAATCGCCTCAACCTCGGGAGACGCTTCTGGATGAGCCTCAAAGCCGAATTCTTCAACCACAATCGCCGCAGTATCAAAGTCAATTTGTTGATTAATATTAGCCATCACCCCATTTGCCATGAGCTGCTTAATCACATCAATGGGGCTGGTCTCGATACGCTCTGCCAGATCTCGGATATTTAGCTTCGCTGGAAGCTCAATAATTTTACTTACTTCTTCACTCATCCCACACCTCCGTCATGATCACCATTCTTATCAAAGGAATGCTAACAACACTCCCGCCATATTCCATCTACGTTAATAATTGCGCTTAATCTCAGTCAAAATACCTGCTTATCTCAATAATTCTTTTGATTTTTCAAATCATTCATTTGGGTCATGAGCAACTCGCGAAGTTCAGGAGTCATCTCGACCCGCAGTGCTTGAGCTAAAGCCCCTCGACGCAAAGCCGCCTCCCAACATTCGGGATGACTGTGTAGATATGCCCCGCGACCCGGCGATCTCCCAGTTGGATCTATCTGCACTCCCCCCGGCCCATTCACAATCCTGATTAGTTTCTGTTTCGGCCCCACTTCATGACAGCCAATGCACATTCGTTGAGGAATATGCCGCCGCTTTTGAGACTTCTTTTTTTTTGCATACACAGCCAAGCCTCAGAGACTTACTTTCCCAATCACATAATCCATTAATCGTAAACGTCGCCCTCTTCCCATTCGCCATCTTGCCGGCTGCGCTTCCGCTTATGCTTAATGAACGTTTTACCCGATTCGGGATCAAGCTGAATCACTCGCCGGCGCTTCTTTTGCTTCTTATCCTTTTGATCGGATTCTATTTCCAGGATTTTTTCTTCATCTCCACCGGCTACTTCATACTCACTAGCAGCAGCCACCTCAACAGCCAATTCAATTGCCTCGGTATCAGGCGATAACGCCGCAGGCTCGATCTCTTCCGCTTGTTGCTCCACTTCAACTGCTTGTTCAGTCGGCTCGATTCCCTCCGCTAAAGGTTTCTTCTCCAGCTCTACCTCAACTTCCCCTTCAGGGCCGGGTTTAGCCTCTTTTGCTATCTGCTCCGTCGCCACTTCTTCAGCGAGTCCTTCCTCTGAAAGCTCTAGCGCCTTTTCTTCCATTTCAGCTTTAGCCGCCGCTGCTTCTTTTTCGGCCTCTTCAGCCGCCTTTTGTGCTACGGCCTTACGCACTTCAAGAGTCTTATACAAATCACCCAACGCTTTCGGTCCGAAACCCGACAAGCCAAGAATTGCGTCCTCGTTTATAAGCAATTCCTCCCAAATTCTCCCAACCGTTTTATAACCCGCATCATTTAGCAGACCAAACACTCGCTTAGATAATCCTAGCGTTTCCAAGTCCTCCGTAAATGCAACCGCTGGAATCACCGCCCGCACCTCGGCTCGCTTCTCTTTCTCTCGCTGTCGGCGCGCGCTGCGTTCTATTTCAACTCGGCTTTGTATTTGGTCAACAAAAGCTGTGAGAATTCGATATTCTTCTGGCGTTGCCGGACGATTTTCTGCTTTTTTATCCAAAATTACTTGAATTTGTTCAACCTTTTCCTGATCCTGATCCGCTTGGCCAACAAATATAGGATCGGTCTCCAACAATCGCAGCGATTCTATCGCAGCTTCGGGTAAACTCTTAATGTCGATTCGCCATCCGGTTAAACGTGCGGCCAAGCGAGCATTCACTCCCGAACGGCCAATAGCTAAGCTTAGCTGATCTTCCGGCACTACAACCACAGCTGTCTTTCCGCGATTTGGGTTCTCATCAAGATAGACGCCCGAGACCCTTGCGGGGCTAAGCGCCTTTGCAATAAATGTGGCTGTATCCGGATTCCATTCGATTACATCAATCTTTTCATCATTAAGGTCGCGCACTATGGATTGAATCCTGACGCCTCGCAAGCCGACACACGCACCGACAGGATCAACTCCATCTCGAAGAGCCGACACAGCAACCTTAGCTCGCTTGCCTGCTTCGCGTGCGATGGCCTTGATCTCCACCAGTCCCTGGCTGATTTCTGGGACCTCCATTTCGAGCAAACGCCGCAGCATGTTCGGATGCGTTCGGGAAACAATTATTACTGGGCCTCGCGAAGATTTACGCACCTCGAGTACATAAACCCGGACACGATCTCGTACGCGGAAACGTTCTCCCGGAATCATTTGGTTTCGCGGCAACAACGCCTCTGCTTTTCCTAGTCCGATTGTGACTGCTTGATACGTGACTGAGTGCACTGTTCCATGAACCATGTCGCCTTCACGTTCTATATATTCCTTATATTGCGCATCGCGCTCAGCTTCACGAAGGCGTTGCAGGATCACTTGCTTCGCCGTTTGCGCCGCAACCCGTCCATACCCTTTAGGCGTAGAATCAACCATGATTATGTCGCCGATGTTGACTTCTGGATCAGTCTGTCGGCCAACTTCCAATGAAGTCTCGGTTAATGGATTCTCTATCTCTTCAACGATTTCTTTCTCGGAGAGAATTTGAATCGATCCCTCAGTTAAATCAATATAAGCACTGATATTCTGAGCATTGGATGCATTTACATCGCGGCGATAGGCCGACACCATTGATGCTTCCACAGCTTCTATTACCATTTCCCTTGAGAGACCTGATTTTTCTAAAATCTCATTAATAGCCAGGGCAAATTCACTTTTCATCCTTACCTGTTCCTTTTGAAATTCCTATGCATGCACCTATTACGCAGAAAAGTGGGGGAGACCCACTTTTCCTCAAAGATAAATCCTCGGAATCTTGCAAACTGATTCTAGCATATTGAGGAATGCCACGCAAGGCCATAACCTTTGCAATGGGCTTAGATCGAACGCTTCTATGATTATCATCTAATTCAACACTCCTCTCCCCGCTATATCCTCGAAATCCTTACTCACACTATCATTAATTCCGCATCCGTATAAATAGTACGTATAGTTTAGAAAGGCATAAGCGCCGATGCACTACAAACCCTGCGGCAACCGTCCGACTTATTCTCTCGGTTTCCGACAATCAGATGCTGGTCAGCCTAAATAGCGCAAGGAATATCCTCTATTCCCCCTAAGCAGGATAGACGATTTGACTGGCTCCTATCTACCCTTTATCATACCAAAATCAGCCAGTAATTTACAGAGGTGTTTTATGGAAGTAGGTCTTGTTCGCCAGATCGACATTAACTCCGAGATGCAGCAATCCTATCTTGACTATGCCATGAGTGTGATCGTTTCTCGTGCGCTACCGGATGCCCGGGATGGCTTAAAACCGGTCCATCGCCGAATTCTTCACGCCATGTATACAATGGGCATTGGGCCTAATTCGGACTTTAAAAAATCGGCCCGCATTGTGGGTGATGTCCTAGGTAAATATCATCCGCATGGCGATACGGCGATCTACGATGCAATGGCTCGTATGGCTCAGGATTTCTCTATGCGTTATTGCCTGATTGAAGGGCAAGGGAACTTCGGATCCATTGATGGTGATCCGCCCGCAGCGATGCGATACACAGAAGCCCGGATGAACTCACTGGCGACTCAAATGCTGGCTGATATTGGCAAAGATACTGTTGACATTATTAAAAATTTTGATGGTTCACTCCAGGAGCCTTCAGTGCTGCCTGCCGCTATTCCAAACTTATTAGTCAATGGCGCGACCGGCATTGCAGTAGGGATGGCCACTTCCATTCCTCCTCATAACATGGGTGAAATCTGCGACGCGCTGATCTTCATGCTCCAGAACTGGTCCCATCTAGATAAAATCAAGCTTGATGATTTAATAAAGTTCATCCAGGGCCCGGATTTTCCCACAGGCGGAATAATTGTACGCAAGAAAAAGGGTGATAGCGACAGTCTCACTTCAGCCTATGGCACTGGACGGGGAAAGATTAGTGTTTTAGCGCGATCGCATATCGAGGAAATGAGCCGCGGGCGTTCTCGCATCATTGTAACCGAGCTGCCATTTCAAGTTAACAAAGCCAGTTTAATTGAGCGCATCGCCTCTCTCGCCCGTAACAACGAGCTTGATGGCCTAGCCGATCTGCGCGACGAAACAGATCGCCAGGGTATGCGCATCGTTCTTGAACTTACTAAGACCGCCGACCCCGATAAGATCCTCACTACACTCTATCGGCGGACTCCAATGCAAACCACATTTAGCGTGATCATGCTTGCCTTGGTTGATGGCCAGCCTCGCCTTCTCACGCTTAAACAGGCCCTGCGGGTATACATTGAGCACCGTTTGACGGTAATGCGCCGCAGCAGCCAATTTGATCTCGCTCGAGCGCATGAACGAGCCCATATCTTG
>DAOVFE010000412.1 GCA_030673085.1 Anaerolineales bacterium
TAGGAGGAGTATGGGCGCAACCGGTAAAAGCATTGGATGGGTATGTCTTTGTCGTCGAAGTTAATGATGAGCGCTGGCCTTTGATTGATGGCGATCGTTTTACACAGACCTTTGCCAATGTGGAATTCAACTATCACAAGCACGATCTGATCGCCGCCCGTCTTGACTTCGTCCCCCAAGATCGACCAGTGCTCTTTTCAACATTGACCCTATTAAATTCCGGAGATCAACCGCTCAGCGTGCGCATAACCTTATATATTTACTTTGACTTGGAAGACGCCTGGCTAACTTCGCTGGCTGATACCCGTAACTCTGGCGAAACGTTAATCCAGGCTAATGGCCGTCTGATAGCCACTGCCAACAGCGCGCCCGAAGCCTGGGCAGTAGCCACCGGCGGCGAGAAACCGCCAGAGAAGGTTCAGATCATAAACGGGTTGGACGACTTGAGCGTGGGGCAGCTTGAATACACTGCCAATCTAGAACCGGGCGCAGAGCAATCGTGGACTTTCGGTTTCGCAGTCGAGACTGAATTCGGCCCAGATGCAGCCCTTCGCAACCTTGACGAGTGGCTCCCCCAACACGAAATGTTACTGACCGAAAAACTGGCTATCTACGATAGCCTTCTGACTTCCGGCCCCCGCTTTCACAGCTCAGACCGCAATTTCGACGCCGCATTTGATATCGCCCGCGCCAATGCCCAAATGCTGGAAGCCGAGTCTGCCCCTCTGGGTCGCTACTTCTATGCCGGGCTGGAGACTTTTCCTTATTGGTTCTGCAACGATATGGGATATAGCAGCAGTGGTCTGATAGCGGCAGGTTTTAGTTCAACGGTGGCCAACCACCTGCGCATTGGTGCTGATCAAGCCAAAGAATACGCCGGTCAGGTGCCACACCAGCTTTCTCCTGCCGGTTCGCTCATCGCAATCGGCAACGCTCAGGAGACGTCCCAATTTGTCAGCGCTGTCTGGGATTATTATCGTTGGACAGGAGACATCTATTTTCTGGCTGAAATCTATCCTGTACTCATCAAGGGAATATTCGACTATACACTGGATCGTGCCGATAAAGATGGCGATAGATATCCGGAAGGTGGAGGGATGGTGGAGCGAGCCGGCATGGGACCGGAGAAGCTGGATTCGGCCTCTTATCTATGGAGCGCCTTGAACAATCTGACCCAGATGGCTGAAGTTCTAGGCGATAAAAATATAGCCAATAGAACCCAAACTGAGGCGAATGCCTTACAGGCTAGCTTCGACGCCGATTGGTGGCTGCCCGAAGAGGAAGTCTATGCCAACTCACTACTTCGTTTCAAAAGCAGACCCAGCTATGGCGGTCACTGGACAGTAGCCGTACCGCTAGAGGTCGGGTTTGCTCCAGTCGATCATGCTCAAATATCACTGGAACGCATTCGGCGCGACTACATAAATGAGTGGGGCCTGATGCATACACGCGGAAAAGATGAACGGGTGTGGACCTTGCCTACTGCAACCCTTAGCCGTGGAGCATATCGCTATGGCAACTCAGAAATGGGATGGGAAATGCTGCAACACCTGGCCCAAACATTAGATTATGGCAGTATTGGCTTATTTCATGAGCTCATTCCAGATGGGCTAACTTCCCTTCAATTATGGTCGGGAGCAACGTTTGTTCGTGGTGTTGTAGAAGATTTAATGGGAATTACAATTCGGACAGATCTTCAATCAATAGCAATATCGCCCCAATTACCAGACGAGTGGAACTTCGCCGAACTAGAAAACCTCCACTTTGGAGAATATATAATCACTGTCCATGCCACACACGATTCCATCACCGTGACCCACACCAGCGGGCCTCTACCCCTATCCGTTACTTATCACGCATCGAATGGCAGGGAAACCTCTTTCGATCTAAACCCGGGAGATGCCGACATAGTTTATTATTCTCCAATCAATATCATGGAGCCATAATTAAAGCAAAACATTTCGGAGATCATTTTCCAATCGCCGCCGACGAGTCCAAGGTATAGACTTCCTGTTTTATTCGATTAGCCATCCCCCTC
>DAOVFE010000143.1 GCA_030673085.1 Anaerolineales bacterium
GGACAAAGTATCTTTCCATCCGAATCTACCAGCGCTATGCCATTCGATGTATTGGATTGACTTGATGATGATCGTGGCCAATATCGCCGCCCGGAATTTTCATCCTCCATTATCGATCGAAGAACCCCGTGGCAAGCGACAGCGTTCATCGCATACTGTGGCCATAGATTTTTCCCATAAATCGGCTATCCTTGTAAATCATTATCTGAATTTCTAATCGCTATCGCTGGTTCGCTTTGCATCACGAAGCGAATCGGCTCGGCGCAGAGCATCAGGCCCATAGCGTTTCCGAATGGAATCGATGGCCTTCAATAGATTCTCATCATGCTCCCAGGAATGGCTAAAAAGCTCTAATTGCCGAGCTGGCGGCCCTAAGTTAGAAACGCCGACTCCCAATAATCGGACCGCCGCTCCTTCATGCCATGCCTTCCGAAAAAGCTTGCTCGCCGCCCGATAAATCTCGCCATCCTGGTCTGATGGCTGCTGCAACCGAGCCTGGCGGGTTATTGTGGAAAAATCCGGCCAGCGCACTTTTATTCGCACCGTCGACCCGGCCAAGCCTTCCTTACGCAGCCGAGAGCCGAGTTCTTCGCTCATACGCCGTAAACTGCGATCCAGAACGCGATATTCAGCTACATCAGCCGCAAATGTCCTTTCACTTGATATAGAACGCCGCTCACGAACGGACGCTACTGCACTTCTATCCACTCCCTTTGCTTTTGCAATGAGATCCAGGCCGCGCTCGCCAAAGAGCAGCTTAAGCCGTTCCGGACTGACAATAGCTAATTCGCCAACGCTTCGAATTTTAAATTTATCCAGTTGCTCGCAAGTTTTTGGCCCTACGCCCCATAGCATCTGCACCGGCAAAGGCGATAAAAAGCGCTCCTCCTCTCCCGGAGGAACAACCACCAATCCCTCTGGTTTCCCAACTTCAGATGCTATCTTCGCTACTAATTTATTGGTCGCTACCCCCCAAGATGTGGGCAGCCCAAAATGATCTTTGATTGTCTTCTGAAGGGATGCGGCGATCTCCTTTCCCGGCAAAGGATCGTCTGATACATCTAGAAAAGCTTCATCGATTGAAAGTTGCTCTACCAGCGGCGCCGAATCAAATAGCAGCGCCATCACTTTGCGTGAATATTTGCTATAGATTTTATGATGGGGCGATACGATAATAAGATCGGGGTATAAGCGAAGCGCCCGGGCTGTTGGCATCGCCGATTTGATGCTAAAGCATCTTGCCGGGTAGGATGCCGAAGAAACTACGCCACGTTCATCTGGTTTTCCGCCAACAGCAAACGCACATCCCTTAAGCTCAGGCCGTTCGAGCTCCTCCACCGAGCAGAAAAAAGCATCCAGATCAACATGCAGAATCGTGCGGGTCAAAGGAGCTCCTGATCAATGCCGATCATGATTTCACGAAAATCAAATCCAAACAGAGGAAGAGTATGGCATGAAAACATCTACGATTCCAAATATGCAAGTCATCAGCCATACAACACCGGCCAACTTTAACCTATTCGCCCGCCGGCCGAGATTTCCATCAGCTTCTCTAAATTCAGAAATCGCTTTTTCCCGCCGGGCCTAGCGTTCATCCATCAGGTCAGATTTATTTAAAGCTCTTTTCGCCCACTCGACCGCATCTTGCTTGGATCGGATATCACCAACTGCCTGTTCTTCCCGGATTAGTTCGAGCAAACGTCCAATTTTAGGTCCCGGCGATAAGCCAAGCTCTAGGGCTAGTTCATCGCCCCGAACAAGCAGCGGCGGATCGATGATTTGGGGCTTCTGCTCGTAATATGCATTCAACAAGATATGAGCGGCTTTAATCTGCGCTGACCAGGATTCCCGACCAGTGGGTAAAGGATCTTGAGCCAGGAAATCTGCCAGAGAAAGCAGAACTACATCTACGCCCGCTTTCCCCGTGTCCCTGAAAAATCTATAGATCGACCGTTCCGGAATTTGCCCTTCCAGGCTGGATCTTGTTATCCGGATAGGATGAGCAACTACCTTGCTAATGAATCCAACTTCCCGATTGCTCAAGCGTAAATCTCGCGCCCGTCCAGCAGCCACATCAGCCCGAACTCTATCATGTGCCCAAAAACGGGCGCTGCCACTATTAATCTTTGAATCGGCGTTTTGTTTATCCGCTTTATAATACAGCGCGGCAAAGAAAAGCAATTGGCGAATGCGGCGATTGTCGCTGAGTGATGTGTTTAAATGAGCGTTTAGCTGTGCCTGATAGCGACCAAGAAGCAAGTAGATCTCATCCAATCCAAGCTCATCCGCCGTTTTAGATTCATGTCCCTCTCCCACTGCTATCATTACATCTGCTAAGCGATCAACTATTCTCAATGAGTGCTCTAAAGCATAATTAGCCGCTTGATATGGGCGCTCTATCTTCTGGATAGATTCCAACTCCGGGCATATCGATTTATAAAGATCCATTTGATTAAGCTCGCGAAGCGCATTGCCAGGGCGCGGCAAGTTTAGGATGTTAAAGAACTCGTCACGGATGCGCTCGGGGGAAATCGTGGCCAGGCCATCGCCAATCTCACAGACCTGGGTTATCGTTTCGGCTGTCAGCTTAAATTCTAACTCGTCAGCTAACCTTACTGCCCGCAACGCTCGAATTGGGTCATTTGAAATTGCGCTTGGGCTGCAGCTACGCAGCCATCTACCCTTAAGATCCGCAGCGCCCCCTAATGGGTCAAGAATATGGTCAGGCTTTTCTAAACCGATAGCCATTGCATTAATGGTGAAATCTCTCGCTTGTAGATCGGCCGTAAAATCTAAGCCTCGCATTTTGGCAAAATCAAGGATGCGCCGTTTACCTTCAAGATTGGGAACGATAACTCGCCCTGCATCCCGATCAGTGTCCAAATCATAGTAATATCCATCCAATTGATCGGCGACTTTGCGCGCTAGATTACGCGCACTGTCTTCTACCACAAAATCCAGGTCATAACCTACCCGACCAAGTAACCAGTCACGGACGCTGCCGCCCACAAGCCATATCGGCTTGTCTATCATAAGCTGTAGAAGCGTCCTGCGCAGGGATTCTGGCAGCCAGGCAGAAAGCGATTTCTTCAATAAGCACTCTCAATCCCGGGGGGAAAATTTATCGGGCTGTGCAACGCCGATAAACGGCAAGTTGCGATAATATTCATCCAGGTCAAGCCCATAGCCAAATACAAACTTGTCTGGAATTTCGAATCCACAGTAATCGATTTTGATATGCGCTTTCCGCCTCTCGGCCTTGTCCAGAAGTGTGCATACCTTCAGGCTCATCGGCTGGCGTGCATTAAGCATTTTAAGCACCGAGGAAATGGTATTGCCGCTGTCGATAATATCCTCAACCAGCAGCACATTGCGTCCCTGGATCGGGGCGGATAGATCGTGGGCAATACGCACGTTCCCGGTCGACTTTCTAGCTCCAACTCCATAGGAAGAAATGGCCATGAAATCGATGGTATGTGGCACTGAGATATGCCGCATTAAATCTGTAAGGAACATCACCCCCCCGCGCAGAATACAAATCAGCAGCAAGTCCTTGCCTTTATAATCTCGGCTGATTTCAGCGCCTAATTCGGCAATACGATTCTGAAGCTTCTGTTCATCGATTAGAACTTCCCCTAGAAAATCTCGGTAATCTTGCATACTCAATCCCTCGGGACAAAATGGTGTTCCCGACAGCGAGCTTCATAGAGCTCACTCGCTCCTATCACCACCACAGGTTCATCAAAATGGGCTGGTTTGCCATCTATAAGCCGCTGCGTGCGTGAGGCCGGCCTGCCGCAAACCATGCAAATCGCCTGTAGCTTATCCACGCGCTCCGCCTGAGCCATTAATACCGGCATAGAACCAAAAGGCTCCCCTCGGAAATCGGTATCTAATCCGGCAACAATCACTCGAACCTTACGATCAGCCAGGGTTTGAACAATCTCGCTGATACGCTCATCAAAAAATTGGGCTTCGTCGATACCTACTACAGTAGTGTCCGAATCAAGGCGCTTAATAATATCTTCAGCCATTTTTACGGGAGTTGCGTCGAATTCCGTCCCGGCATGGGAAGTGACCTTCTGCAACGTATAGCGGACATCTGTGCTTGGCTTGAACACCTGCACTTTCTGCTTGGCTATCTTCGCCCGCCTAAGCCTACGGATGAGCTCGTCAGTCTTGCCACAAAACATTGATCCAGTGATAACTTCAACCTTTCCAAACTGATGCAACATAGTCCTCCTTTGCAATAATGCATATAACAAATGAGCAGGTGAGAGAATCCACCTGCCCAAAGTTTACACCAGTCAGCGAGTCTGTCAAAGAATCATCAGAACTCGGCTAAATATCTGTCTGTTCTGCCGCCGCTGGAATTTCATAGCCCCGCTTGCGCAGGCTTCGTTTTAGATCGGCAAGGCTTTTTCGGCCGAAGCCGCTAATAGCCAAGATATCCTTGTCGCCTTTGCTCATCCGCTCAAGAGCATCTCCGATCGTCTTAACTCCCGCTTTATCTAGCGCGCTCTCGGTGCGCTTTCCTAACTCGAGTGCAGAGATCGAGATATCGGTTGAAACCAGGGCAGAATCGCGCTCTTCCTGATCAATAACAAATTCTTCACGGGCGGCCAATTTGCGATAAAAGCGATCAACTTGGCCCTCAGTATCTACAATGCGTTGTTCGCCTGTATAGAATGGGTGACACTTCGAACAGATGTCAGTCTGAACAACCTCTGAAGTCGATCCGGTCGTCCATGTATTCCCACAGGCGCAAGTAACCTTTGCATTTGGATAATACTTCGGATGAATACCCTTCTTCATAACCAACGATCCTTTCCCCAAATAATTACATACTCGCTCCCGCCGGCCAGATTCTCGGGGACAGATCTGAACCAGATGGAAGCGATTATGGATCACTCTTCCTATTTAAAAATCACATTGACCCGCTTCTTCCCCTTGCGGGCATAGTCGAACTTTACAAATCCATCAGCGGTGGCAAATAGCGTATCATCCTTGCCCTGACCAACATTGTGGCCTGGATAAATGCGCGTACCCCGCTGGCGTACTATTATGTTGCCGGAGCGCACAAACTCACCACCGTATTTTTTAACTCCGAGACGTTTCGACTTGCTATCTCGTCCATTGCGGCTTGCGCCGCCGCCTTTCTTGTGTGCCATAGCTATTCCCTACAATTTAATTTTACCCTAGAAGCCATCCGGTAGAAGCTTCCTATAGTTGATGATTGACCAATATCTAGGGTATATTCGGCCACTCATTAATTACTTGGAAAGTTTAATCGATTCAATCTTTACCTGCGTATACTGTTGACGATGACCCCTCTTCCGGCGGACCCTTTCCTTCGGCTTGTACCGAAATACGATAATCTTCCGCCCCTTTACATTCCCGATGACCGTTCCTGATACTTTAGCTTTTGCAATATAAGGACTGCCGATTTTTATTTCATCTTCCTCATGCAGAAGAAGGACCTTATCGAACTTAATGCTGCTTCCTTCGCTCAATGGCATTCGGTCGACTTCGATCGTCTCGCCCTCTCGAGCCATATACTGTTTCCCACCTGATTCAATTACCGCATATTTCATATCCATTCTCCAGCTTCGCTTCACCGCCGTGCCCGCGGTATATATCGCCGGACGGCGGGG
>DAOVFE010000113.1 GCA_030673085.1 Anaerolineales bacterium
TATTAAACACTCAACTCATCGCCGTCGATACACCAGCCGCACTACGGCGTCGCCTTTTCGGGCGCAGCGTGGTTTTCCATTTACGCCATGATGCTTCCCTATTTGCCTCCTCACTTAAAGATTTCGAATTTGTGCAACGCGTTCAGATCATCGATAACAAACTCATAGTCACCCTTGATGATCCTGAAGCCGAGAATCCAGCTCTCGTTTCCCGGCTGGTCGAGGCTGGCGCTGAAATCCAATTTGTTGGTGAGCTTCGGCGCTCACTTGAGGATGTCTATCTACAACTCATGCAAACATCCTCCAAGGGCAATAGTTGACATAACTGCTTTTTATACAAATTTATGAGTCAACTGGAAAAAGCAGCCCCCTATAGGAAACGGGGATATATATGGAGTATACGCGAATCCCACGCCTTACATATACTGTCTGCCTTCTCGCATTGGGGCTTTTTAGGCGTAATCATTTATCTTATGTAAAGTTGTACAGAGTTATCTAGATCAACCTGAGGTTAATCATGGATAGGGTACGGATAATCATCGCTAAAGAGTGGGCCGAGGTCTTCAAGAATCGCTTCGTGCTTTCTACCGTCGCTTTCTTGCCGCTGATCCTCACTGCCATGCCGCTGGCGATCCTCTATTTCACGGGCAGTTCCTCAACGCTGGCAAATGTAAAAATGGCGGATGTGCCGGGGGAATTCCTTGAGTTTTGTGGATCAATGAGCGCCGGCGAATGTACCCAATACTTTATCGTCAGTCAGTTCATGCTCCTCTTTATGCTCATTCCTCTCGCCATTCCGGTCACAATTGCATCCTATAGCATCGTCGGCGAGAAGACCACCCGAACGCTGGAACCGGTTTTGGCTACTCCAATCTCGACCTTTGAACTCCTGCTCGGCAAAGGGCTCGCCGCCGCCATTCCCGCAATAGCGGCAACCTGGCTGGGCTATGCCCTCTTTGCCATTGGCGCCGGCATCATGGCCGTGGGACCGGCAGTTGTCGATCGATTGCTGGACCCGCTGTGGCTGATCGCCATTTTCATTGTTGGCCCGTTGCTGGCGATTGCGGGTGTGAACGTGGCGGTGATGGTATCGTCACGGGCCAGCGATCCGCGTGTAGCGGAGCAGTTATCCATGCTGGTGATTATGCCGCTATTAGCGCTCTTTTTTGGCCAGATCACCGGCCTGATTTTTATAAACCAAAAAATTATTCTCTGGATGGCCCTTGGTCTGCTAGTATTAGATACCGCCCTTATCGCCTTTGCCACCCATCTTTTCCAGCGAGAGACCATCCTGACCCGCTGGGGTTAATACGAGGGAACTATGAAACGATTGCTCGTCCGCTCTTTAATATTTCTTCTTCTGGCATCTTTATTCCTAACCCTCCCGGCCCACGCCCAAGAAGGCGAGGAGACGCTCACCCTTAGCTTGAAACGGGACTTTGGCTATGGCGGCGGCGTTCAAATCCAGGGGCTTTTTACAATGTCGGTCCAAGGGCCCGATAATCTTGTCCTGGTAGATTTTTTCATCGACGACGTGGTTGTGAACAGCGACCGTGAGCCGCCGTTTTGTTACCAATTTCACACCGATGATTACTCCCTCGGCATGCATGCCTTCTCAGCGACGGGGACCACTTCTGACGGCAAGGTGCTGCACACTGCCGAGCGCAACAAGGAATTTGTCCCTGCCAGTACCGGCTGGAAAGCGGCGGCAAACATTGCCCTTTGGACTGTAGGTATATCGGTTCTTGTCGGCGGACTGGCATTTGCTTTCCCCATCCTCCTTAGTAAAAAGCAGCCTTCCTTTCAAATAGGAGATTACGGTCCCCTAGGAGGCGCCGTCTGTCCTCGCTGCCATCTTCCGTTCAAGCGCCACTTGCTTTCACCAAGCCTGGTCACCAGCAAGCTTGAGCGTTGTCCGCATTGCGGTAAGCTGGCCATAGTAGCAAAAGCCACAGATGCCGAACTCCAAGCTGCAGAGGGGCGATACGAAGCCGAAGGCCAACTAGGAAAATTCGAAAACGAAGACGAGGAAGAACGTCTTCGCCGGATGGTCGACGACTCTCGGTTCGAAGAATGACATCGTCTTTAAACTCATTCAACCATCTCCGCCGTCCTATCATGACGCCGCACTCGAAGCCTTGTCGACCGAATAAGACGGCCTACCCCCGTCTCAGGCCTGCTATAGGTAGACCGAGGTAAATGGAGTGTACATTAGCAATCCATAGCCCCGTTTCTACGTGTACGCAGCCGAATAGGAAATGTTCGCCCGGAGACCTTTCTTGAGGTTATTTCGGGGTACAATCAGCTATCTAATTCCGGCCGCTTGTATATGCGACCATATCCAGGAAAACGTACGTGAGCGATATAAAGCCACCAGTTTGCGATTATGAAGGCTCGGACTATCAAGAGCACTTCTGGGACCAGGGCAATCGCGCTTATGAAGACCGCGTTGAGGCGATCGCCCTCCGCCGTTTGCTCCCCTATACCGGCCATCGATTGCTCGAAATTGGCGCCGGCGCAGGACGCAACACTCCCCGTTATGAGAGTTTTGAACAAATCGTTCTCCTCGATTATGCCCGAACCCAGCTCGAGAAAGCGCAAGAGCGCCTAGGAAATTCTGATCGCTATTGCTACGTTGTAGCCGATGTTTATCGAATGCCCTTCGCTCCCGGGATTTTTGATGCCGCCACCATGATCCGCACCTTGCATCATATGTCCGAACCGCTCGCCGCCTTGCAGCAAATCCGTCCAATCTTGCAGCCAGGCGCTTGTTTTATTCTTGAGTATGCCAACAAGCAGAATTTAAAAGCGATCGTTCGCTGGCTTCTACGCCAGCAATCCTGGAACCCTTTCAATCGTCAACCGATTGAGTTTGCTAAACTCAATTTTGACTTTCACCCGGCTGCCGTTCGCGCTTGGTTGAGTCAGGCCGGCTTCGGCATCCAGCGCCAATTGACGGTCTCCCACTTTCGTATTGCTGCACTTAAGCGCCTGGTTCCGCTCAACTTATTAGTCAGCCTCGATTCTGCCGCCCAGCTAACCGGGAAATGGTGGCAGCTCTCGCCCAGTGTATTTGTGCTATCTAAGGCAGCGGGCGAAAACCCGCCCGCACCTGAAGGCGCCTTTTGGCGCTGTCCCGCCTGCGGTTCGTTTGACCTTTCTTCTGGAATCGCTGGCCTCCATTGCGGCAATTGCGGCCGGACATGGTCCTTGCGCAATGGAATCTACGACTTCAAAGATCCGCTCTAGAACCACTCCTGTAATGATGGAGAGAGTTTAAAAAGAGAAAGCATCCGACGGGATGGAAGCTTAACGCCCGTCTGCTTGGCATTTCATTGACACACTAATATTATTGTCGCTATTCACAGTTCGTTGTATACTTCCTTATCTGGAAGTCATCAAAAGCATTCATAAGGACCTATTCGCTATGAAAGTCTCATGCCTACAGGAAAATCTCGCCCACGGCCTGAGCGTTGTTGCGCGCGCAGTCGCTACTCGCAGCACACTGCCGGTATTGGGCAACGTATTATTATCCACTGAAGACGGCCGCTTGCGCCTCTCTGCAACAAACCTCGAATTGGGCATTAGCTGCTGGATTGGAGCCAAGATCGAACAGGATGGCAGCACTACAGTCCCGGCGCGCACCTTTGTCGACTTGGTTAATACTCTGCCGAACGATCAAGTCGATATGGAATTGAACATCCGCACTCAAATGCTCAACATGCAATGCGGCGCGTCCACAAACGACATCAAATGCATCGACGCCCAGGAATTTCCCCCCATGGTCCCGCCTGATCTTGAAACTGGCTTTTCTTTCGACGTCGACGAACTGCGTGAAATGATTGGCCAGGTGGTTTTCGCCGCCTCGAATGATGATGCTCGCCCGGTGCTTACCGGCATCATGTTCCAGATTGATAATGGCGAACTCACCATGGCTGCCGCTGACGGGTTCCGGCTGTCGGTGCGTACCGCTCATCTCCCGTCGCTGGCCGGAGAGCCGGCACATGCAATTATTCCTTCGCGAGCAATGTCTGAACTGGCCCGGATTTTGGGCGAGGCCGACAAGACCATTTCAATGATTCTTCCATCCGACCGTGGTCAGGTTGTGTTCCGAAACAAGAACATCGAATTAGTCTCACAGCTTATAGATGGAGCCTACCCTGATTTCCAAAGCATTATTCCACCTAATTATTCGACCCGCACAGTGGTGTCGACCACGGCATTTATTAAAGCCAGCAAAGCGGCTGACATCTTCGCCCGCGAGGTTGGTTATTCTGCACGCATAAGGATCATCCCAGGCAGCGAGCTCGAACCGGGCACCCTGGAAGTTTCTGCAACCGCGGCGGAAACCGGATCGAATCGGACGGTTGTGGATGCTACCATTGAAGGCGAACCAATTGAGATCGCATTTAATGTTCGCTTCCTGCTTGACGTACTAAATGCCGTCGGCACCCCAAACGTTGCTTTAGAGACCAGTGGACCATCCTCGCCAGGTGTAATTCGCCCCGTCGGCCGGGATGATTTCTTGCACGTGATCATGCCCATGCATTTGGGTCGCTGATCTCATTCGACCGGCATTAACTAGCCGCAGCTGTTTTATTAACCTGGTTAATTCTGAAGGCGGATAAATAGGGTTGTCTAAAGCATCTCTTTTAGACTACCCCTTTCTTATTAAATATTCGCCTTAAATAAGTGGGAAGTTATGAGAGATCTTTATTATTTACCCAGCTATTAGCAGCACGGGCTCCTCTTCCTTTTCAAACGGGAGCGCGGGAGCGTTCTCTACTGGGCCAAACCAGCGCGCCTCGTCCCAATATTCAGGTAACGGAAGCGTTAGGAAAGTCTTTCTTGGGCGATATGAGTAATGCGCCGATACAAAATTGGCGGAATCAACTCTAGAGAAATTCTGCAATCTTTCCACATTATTATTTGGAGGATGCCCTTATTCCATAAGGGATCGATTCCGCCGCAATCTACCGGCATAGAATTTGTCTTTTTCAACGCCCCGGTTGCACTTTCTCGTAATCGACTCGTAGGCTATAATTACGTCGACCTCTGGAAACCTTTCTGAGCATCCGGAGGGCATAGTCAATTAAATATCCATCTCCGAGCCTTCCAGCCTAAAGCAGCTATGCCAGGGCTAGGAGGCCGACCCTCTAGATATTGCGAGGGGCTTCCGATTGGTGAATGAATCAAACGGAAGCAGGGTTGCCAATGGAAACGTTGCGGCCTCTCGACGTCATGATCTGATCATCATGACCGACTTAGAAAGGAGAGTTTGCATGGTAAATTAATTTCGCCAGCAACTCTGCTGGCGTCTTGTAATCTATTTCCAATTATCAACTCCATCCGAGGAAATAATTCCCGACTCGAGCAGCAGAATAAGAGCATCCCTTGTTTCTACTGGCGATTGCTTTTTTCAGTAGACTCAATCATATGAATATGGAGAAACTCATGAAAACGAAGTGTGTCCTTTTTCCATTCCTTGCAGTGTTATTGATTCTATTAGCCGGCTGTGCCAAGCCGACTCCCTCTCCCACTTCTGCACCCCCATCCATTGAGGAGCCGGCCGTTTCACCCGCGCCGACCAGTACAGTGGCTGAGGTTCAGGCGCCCACCGAGGAATCGCAACCTATCACTATTGTCGATTCTTTGGGACGTACAGTGACACTCGAGAAACCGCCCGATCGAATCGTCTTTTGGGGAAAGGGATCGCTTATGTTGGCTGATGCAATGTATTTATTCCCCGAGGCATCCGATCGATTGATAACGGCGGGCAAGACCAGCCAAGGCCCTGCAGGAAGCTTCATCCCGGTTATTGATCCGGCCTACGACACCAAGGTCTATCTGGAGCATGAAACCGGCCCGGAGCAAGTTGCCGCCCTGCATCCAGATTTAATCATTCTTAAGAACTGGCTAGTAGATAAAATGGCTGACCCGTTGGAAGAGTTGGGCATCCCGGTAGTATTCATGTCGCTTGAAACGCCGGATGAATTTGAATCCGAAATCATGACCCTCGGTCAGATATTCCAAAACGAGTCCCGCGCCGAAGAGATTGTCCAGTATTATCAAGAACGGCGCGATCGGATCACATCTCGAGTGGCTGAACTCAGCGACGAGCAAAAGCCGGATGTGTTGGTCTTATATTATTCCGCCCGCGACGCAGAAGTTGCCCTTAATGTTCCGCCGATGAATTTTTTACAAGCCACTAACGTTCAGTATG
>DAOVFE010000044.1 GCA_030673085.1 Anaerolineales bacterium
TCTGCGGGTTTATATCGGCCGCCTGCGGAACAAGCTAGAACTAGACCCAAATCGTCCCCAATACATTTTCACCGAGCGGGGGGAGGGTTACCGCTTCGGAAGTTAATGCTAGTAATCTTTTTTACCCTCTTTTCCTGCTTCTATTAATCTTCATGTACTAACATCTCGGCAAGTGAAGAAGGGGCTGTCTGAAAAGTCGAAAATCGCGATCCTCATCCCACCGACCTGCCTTTTGGGACAGCCCCTTCTTCTAAAGAAAAAGCCATAATGGGGGCGGTATCCCCCAAACCCCCACTTTCCGCTCATCTCCACAGCAAGCTGTTGGGTTTCCTGGCTTTTTGCCATGATTCCTCTTATTCAACACTCTCATGTACTAAATTTGACTGCAATGAAAAAAGCCCAAATGCGAGAAAGGCATTTTCCCAATGGTGGCTGCTTTTTTTCAGTGGACTCATATTTCTATTAGCTAAAAATGGGTCGAAAGGACGCCTGTCACAACAGCTGCAAGCGTTGTTTTTGGGGTATCTATGAAAATTGTCGTAGATGCTCGATTCCTGAGTCTGGAAAGGCGGCGAAACGCCTTCTTGATATTTATGTTTTTTAACCTTCCTTTGCCGTATTTATTAATCTTCATGCCGTAAGATTTAAATTAGGAACGCTGCGATTAAATACAATCAGGCTGCTATTGGCGGCAATTGCCGTAATCGAAAGATCTTATGTGCCTGGCGGTTTTTTCTGCCAAATGATTATCCGATAGCACATATAGGAAATGGCGAGCAATTCAAGGGGAAGATGGGGGGAATTCATGTCTTCTATTAATAGTCAAACCTTGCCTGGAACGGTGTCTTTTTTGGCTGGCGGCAGACGAATTTCGAGAACTGTTTTCTTATTGGATGATGCGCCTGATCGATCTTCCGACGAACGATTCGCCGGTGGCATCAGAGGCATGGAGCACATTGGTTGTACCGGTGTTTGGAATGCCGGTTTGGCAAGGGAGGTAATTAATGAGACGGATTGAAGTTGTGACCGATTCAGTCGCTGCCCTTTCGCCAGAGATAATAAAGAAATCCAACATTCATGTAGTGCCTATGCTGCTCGAATGGGACGGTAAGGTCTACCGGGATGGTGTAGATATCACGCCTGGCGAAGTATATCGTCACCTGAGGATTAGTGGGGATCTTCCTTCATTCTCGACCCCTCCCATGGGCGATTTCATTAATATCTATACCAGGCTGGCAAATCAAGGGAAAGCGGATGAAATCATATCGGTGCATGTTTCTTCCAAATTGAGCGCAACCTATCAGGCGGCGCGGCTGGCAAGCGAGGAGGCAGAACTGTCGATTCCGATACGAGTTATTGACACCGGCACGGCGGCAATGGCTGAAGGTTTCGCGGCGCTAGAAGCGGTGCGGGCGGCGGCTGAGGGTGCTGATTCGGAAGAAGTAGTTCGTCGGGTGGAAGAAGTAAGCCATCGTAGTCATGTCTTTGCCATGCTGGAAACGCTTGAGTATGTGCTGCGCACCGGGCGCATAGGCCAAGGGATAATGAGAATGGTGAGCTCGGCGTTGAGCATCAAGCCGATTATGTACATAGATGATGGGAAAGTAGGCCTCTTGGGAAGGCCGCGAACGCGGCATAATGCGCTATCGTTTATGCTGAATGAAATGGAGAAACAAGTCGGAGTCTATCCGGTTCACGTAGCGGTGATGCATGCCGATGCTCCTGACGAAGCGGAGCGATTGCGCGAGGGGGTTGCGAATCGTTTCAACTGTGAGGAGTTGTTCACAACCGAATTTTCGCCGGTGATGGGAGGCGCGGCCGGGCCAGGCGTAGTGGGTTTGGCATTCTATGATGGGGATGGAGTAGTAAGGAATGTTGAGTAAAGCAGGGAAGAGTGCCATGTACAGTCGGCATAGCATCCGCGGCAGAGGAAGGGAACGGCATGTCTTCAATTAATCCCAAAGCAATTCTGGGTGTGATGGTGCTTATTCTTTTGGGGGTGGCAGCTTTGTGGGGGTTCTTAACGTATGGGCCGATGAGTATGGTGAGCCTTCCAGTGATGGGTTCGCCGGCAGCGGCAGAAGCGTGGAGTACGCCGGCGGTGCTGGTGATCGGGTTGCTGGTGGGATGGGTCAGCAGCCGATATCTGGCGGGAAAGGGCAAGCCGCCAGGGGGAATATGGTCGACGCTGGCGGCAGGAGTAAGTGGGGCCTATTTGGGAGGGATATTGCCCAGTCCATGGATCTGGAGTTGGTTGAATGTAAATATCTTGGGTTCGATCTTTCTATCCTTGGCGCTGGCGGTGAGCGTAGAGAGACTTGGCGGGTATTGGTGTGGTAAGAAAGGTAAGTGATGAAACAAATAGCAGTTATGACTGATTCGGTCGCTGCCCTTTTACCGGAGATAATAGGAAGATATAGCATTCAGGTAGTGCCCATACTGCTTGGTTGGGGTGATCAAATCTATCGGGATGGTGTAGATATCACGCCGGGTGAGGTGTATCGTCACTTGAGGCGAGGCGGGAATCTGACCTACTTAGCAACTCCTTCTATGGGCGATTTTATTCGTGTCTATTCGAGATTGGCGCTCGATGAGAAGGTGGCGGGCATCGCATCAGTGCTAGTTTCCTCCAAGCTGAGTTCAACTTGCCAAGAGGCGCAGCTTGCGATTAAGGAGGCGGGGCTGTCGATACCGGTACGGGTGGTTGATACTTCTTCGGCGGGTATGGCTGAGGGATTTGCTGTGCTGGCGGCGGCGCGGGCGGCGGAAAAGGGAGCTGATCTGGAGGAGGTTGTCTATCAGGCGGAATATGTAAGCCGTCGGGTGCACACAATTTTCGTGCTCAAGACGTTGGAATATTTATTGGGAACGGGGCGCGCCGGTCGAAAAGCAATGAGAATGGCAACCTCAGCGCTGAACGTCAAGCCGATTGTATGTTTAGATGGCGGGAAAGTAGGCTTTCTTGGCATGCCGCGCGTATGGAATAAAGCGCTGTCGCTCATGCTGCAGGCAATGCAGAAACAAGTTGGGGATCATCCGGTGCACGCAGCAGTGATGCACGCCGATGCTCCTGACGAAGCGGAGCGATTGCGCCAGCAGATTGCAGATCGTTTCAATTGCCTGGAGTTGCTCACTACCGAGTTTTCGCCGGTGATGGGAGGATCGGCCGGGCCCGGATCGGTGGGTGTGGCGTTCTATTGCGAGGATAACATAACGGGGGAAACCAAAAGCAATCTGGAGGAAGTATGACCGAGATTGCAATTGTGACCGATTCGACGGCCAATCTCCCGCCTGAAGTGGCCAAGGAGCACGATATCCACGTTCTACCATTGAAGATTATCTGGCAGGGGGAGGTGCTGCGCGATTAAGTAGACATCAGTCCCCGGGCATTCTATGCTCGCATGCGCTCGGACGGACACTTGCCGACGACATCGATAGTCTCGGCAGGTGAATTGCTTCAGTTCTTTCATTCGCTGTATAAAAACAGCAAGGAAATTGTGGCCATCTTCCTTTCCCACGAACTAAGCGGAGCAATAGAAGCGGCACAGATGGTCAAGCAAATGGCGCCCACGTTGCCTTTACATATAGTAGATTCGCGCAATGCGGTAATAGCGGAGGGATTCGTTGTACTAGAGACCGCCCGGGCAGCAACGGCAGGGGCCACTGTCGACCAAGTCATAGCCCGGGCAAAGGAAATGATTCCCCGGGTGCAGGTTATGGCTACAATTGAGACATTGGAGTATATGCGTCGTGGTGGACGACTCGGAGCAGCATCGGCTTTGCTTGGTTCAATGCTCCAAATGAAACCCATCATCGGCATTCCACCTGGTCATGGCACAGTAATTGCCTACGCTAAACCCCGTACCTGGAAACATGGCATAGAGCGCATGGTGAAACTTATGGCCGAACGTGTAGGCGGGCGACCGCTGCACGTTGAAATTGGCCATGGCGGGCATAAAGATGAGGCGATGGCCTTGGCAGAGGAATTGCGGCACCGTTTCGACGTGCGCGAGCTCTATACTGTCTACTTCACGCCAGTTATGGGCGCACATACTGGCCCGGTCCTCAGCCTCGCATTCTATGCAGAGGATGACAAAACCAAATATATAATCTGAAGCTGGACGGACAGCCTGGAGCGGAGCAGGGGGAAAAGTCCGCCCGCTTGTTGCATACTAACTGTTAATGAAACTGTGTGGCTTTTGCATATTTCCTCTGAGGAACATTCCCGCCGCGATGCCCATTTTATAGCTCTCTTTCAGCTAACTGCACCTAAATTGCTGATACTATAACCTAAGTCATAATCCTTGGGTTATAATAGGATTGTTCAGAAGGGGGCTTAGGGAGTGATTATTTAACCCCTTTACCTAAGATCAAATATGATAAAGGAGAATGTTGAAAAGAATTTGTCTGCAAATAATTTCTCTCTTCCAATATCCTTATTAGGGAAAATTTTCTTTTTCAATCGGGCTATTCTGACCCGAAAATCCATTTGCCAGGCAGCAAAGCAAGCTTAAATATGTGCTAGTCGTTAAATAGTGCTAAACTTGATTAAATGCTGATAATGCATACGCAAATGGGATAGAATCATATCAGAAGCGTTTATCCGCATCGAAGTGATCTCGTAATGAGCGTGAAGATGGCAAGAGTCGATAATGCAAAAATAGGCACAAGAGAATCCAAGCCGGGTCGAAGCATACCCGGACCAAAGGAGCGCGCAGGCCAGGATTTGGTACTAGAGGCGCTGTCTGCGGAAGAGGAACATCCGGCGATCAAGCACTTGATCAAGCTCGGCTCGGAACGTGGCCGCGTTACGATCGATGATGTCTTGGCTGCTTTCCCAGAAGCCGAACTAGATATCGAACAGCTAGATGATGCATATGCTGCGCTTCTAAGCGCGGGCATTAATATAGTTGATAAACAGATAGAGAGAAAGAAAAAGACAAAGGCGGAAATTGAGCAGGCTGGCGCTGGCGATGGCGCTAAAGGTTACAAAAGCCTATCGGTTATCGATGTGGACGATGCCGTTGGTCTCTACCTTAAAGAGATTTGCCAGGTGCCGCTATTGACAGCTAAAGAAGAAGTTGCTCTGGCTAAGAGGATCGAATTGGGCCGCAAAGCGCGTGAAGAATTGGCGGGAGGTCAAGCACCGGTTAATCACCGCACTAAGCTTCAACTCGAGATTGAAGATGGCTGGGCTGCACGCGAGCACCTGATTTCGGCAAACTCGCGCCTGGTTGTCAGTGTAGCCAAAAAATATCTAGGACGAGGGGTGCCATTCCTTGACCTTATTCAGGAAGGTAATATTGGTCTAATAAGGACAATCAAGAAATTCGATTACCGGCGTGGATATAAATTCTCGACCTATGCAACCTGGTGGGTACGACAGGCAGTAACGCGGGCAATAGCTGATCAAGGCCGGACAATTCGTGTGCCGGTGCATATGGGTGATCAAATCAACCGATTACTGCGCATATCTCACGGGCTCACTCAGGTGTTGGGGCGCGCCCCGACGACAGAAGAAATGGCTGATGAGTTGGGGGTGACGCCTCAGAAGGTCGAAATCATACTGAAGGCTGCCCGGCGGCCCCTGTCGCTGGAGAAGCCGACGGATGATGAAGAAGATTCATTTCTGGGTGATTTCATCCCGAATGAGGATTCGCCGGCGCCGTCGGAAGTGGCCAGCCAGAATCTGCTAAAAGAACATCTTCAAGACATGCTGAATGATTTACCTCCGCGCGAGGCGCGTATACTGCAGCTACGCTATGGACTTCGTAATGGCCGGAGTTTAACGCTGAAAGAAGTGGGCGGCAAGTTGGGGGTTACCCGCGAGCGGGTACGGCAGATTGAAGCCCAAGCTCTTAATCGGCTGCGACATCCGAGCCGAAGGCGGGCCTTGGTCGATTATCTGCACGAATAAAAGCTGTTGCTTGCAATCCAATCCAAATTAATCAACTCATATAGGAAATGCTGCAGATCATATTTGCCTGTGAAAGAGCGGTATCGCGGCTTCGCTGGGGAAAATTACTTCTCTTTTTCAACTCTCTCAATTATCCAGGTTGACAATAGTTGAAGAATTCTGTCGCCTACAATGGCGCAAATAGTTGCCGAAAAGACCGTTTAGCTTCGTGCGAGCTTTAGGCTCGTGGGAAGCTATTAATAGTGCGCAATTAATGATATTCTGTCACAAATTGTCGGTCATTGACGTTGTATATTTGAGGACATCGCATCATCGCGGATGCCGCGATCACGCTTTCTATACGAGAGGGGGGCAGTGTTTGCGGATTAGTTAAAAAAGGATGAGGACGCCATGAAACAAAAATGCTTTCTACGCATGTTCGTAATTCTATGCCTGGCGCTTATTGCAATTGCTCTGCAAGGCTGTACCCCGATTCCTAATTGTAGCGTCTCGCTATACGAAGTCACTAAGTTCGACGATACAAACGACGGGGTGTGCAGCGCCTCCGATTGCTCGTTGCGCGAAGCAGTAAACAATGCCAACGTCTGCCCCGGGCATCAGACTATACACCTCCCGACTGGCGGCTATGTACTTTCCATTGTTGGCGCTGGCGAAGATGCGGCCGCAACCGGCGATTTGGATATTACCGATGATCTCACAATACTGGGCGAGAACGCACCTTCAGTTAACGCCAATGGGATAGACCGCGTCTTTGAGGTATTCAGCCCAGCGGTTGTGGATATGGAATTTATCATGGTAGTCGAAGGTAACGCTCAAGATGGTGCCGGAATCTTCAATCATAGTGAGCTCACCATCCAGAGCGGATCAATTCAGCGCAATGCGGCTGAGGTTCCTGCAGGTGGTTTAGGGTCATCTAGGGGCGGTGGAATCTTCAACGGTGCGTATACGCTTACACTAATCGACGCTCACCTCTCCGATAACAACGCCGATTTTGGCGGGGGTATTTTTAATCAAGGCACACTTAATCTGATCAATAGCGGTGTGGTTGCTAATAAATGCGAAATCAGCGGAGGTGGCATCGAGAACATTGGTGATGCAACCCTGGATGATGCCACTATCAATGACAATAGGGCCGAACATTCTGGCGGGATATTTAACCAGGGGACATTGATGATCAGTCATAGTACGATAAGGGGAAACCAAGCTATTAACCAATCTGGTGGAGGTGTGTACAACTCGTATGGGGGCGAGACAACCATAACTGATAGCATCATCGATGCTAACACGGCTGCAGTATGGGGTGGAGGGATATTCAACACCGGGCTGGGAAGCAACCTTAATATGGAGAATGTTGCACTGACGAGTAATGAAGCGGGGTTGGGCGGTGGCATTGCTAACGAGCGGGGTGAAGTTGAGATGATCGGGTGCAAACTGGATTCGAACGTTGCCGATCAGCGTGGAGGGGGTTTGTGGAATAATGATGAAGGGGAGGTTATCATCTATGATTCGCGGTTTACTAATAACACAGCTGACCTGGGCGGCGGCATCTACAATTATGGTCTGACGCAATTATATCGAAGCAGTCTGTCGATCAACACGGCTTTGGGTGGCTATGGCGGCGCCATTTATAACAATGGAGCTATGTCCAGAGTGTTGTTGCGAAACGTAACCTTAAGCGGCAACATGATCGTTCCATCAAGCGCAGCCGGAGGAGCCGGAATTTACAACCACGGCGGCGATATGCTGATAGAGTTCGCTACCTTCGCCTACAATAGCCCTGACGGAATCCTTAACGATGCCGGCGGCCACTTTACGATGCGAAGTTCGGTCTTGGCTCACCATACAATCGCGAACTGCACCGGCGCCGGATCGCCTTCTATTGGATACAACCTGGAGAACGCCGATAGCTGCGGATTGATAGAGCCGAGCGATCTGACGAGTACCGATCCCATGCTGGCGCCGTTAGAGCTCAACGGCGCCTCAACCATGACCCATGCCCTGAATCCCGGCAGTCCGGCCATCGATTCGGGAGACCCCAATAATTGCATTTCCGAAGATCAGCGTAGCATCCCTAGACCGCAAGGCGCGCAATGTGACAGAGGCGCATATGAATCTGATGTCATTGTGCCGATGGTTCCAACTATCGGACCTATTCTCACTTTGGTGCCCACTTCAACTCCCACCCCCATGTCGATGGGACCGGCTAAGGCAATCTTTATACAGAATGCCAACTGCAGGCGTGGACCAGGGAGGGTCTACGACGTAGTGACCTCATTGCTGGCGGGACAAGAAGTCTTAATCGAAGGACGCAGTGCCCCCGGCTTGGCTCCCTGGTGGTGGATCTTGCTTCCCGAGAGCAGGGCTCACTGCTGGGTATCGGATGTAACGGTGGAAAAATCCGGTCCGGTGGAGGACCTGCCGATTATCGCTGCTCTTCCGACGCCAACACCGACCCCTGAGCAAGGATGCACCGTCCGAAGTGCGACGGGAGCTATAAGCTGTGTTGTGCCTTGTCCGGAAGGCGCTGTGCCAGGCGATCCTTGCACCCCCTAGGAGAGAAGCTTCGAAAGCAGGCCAAGCCTGGCATTTGGCGGGCAATATGCCTATGGTGTTGAATATTTCAATGAAAGCGGTGCTTTATACCGGACGATTGTCGTGAAAAATGGTTGGAGCCGTTAGCGCCTGGTAAAGAAAGATATTGCGAGTTCTCTGGATTTGTCGCCATAAGGAGAGCTTAGATTTCTATTTGACCAGCGGCGAAATTGATAGGCTCCGTTCGCGGAGCTTATTGATTTCGCAAACGAAACCCGCATATCCCACATAGCTCCGCAATCATAAGCCCTGCAGCTTGCTGCGGGGCTCTTCGCTTTTGGGTAAATGCTTTACAAGATAAATGATTGCTGTTTTAATGCAAATGGATACCATTAGCAAATAGAGTTATTCGACTCCAGGATAGAAAATGACCAGACCAGAAATCATGTTGCGCCAGGCAGGGAAACGTGTCACTCGGCAGCGGGTGCTTATCATGGATATTATCAATCAGAGTAAGGGGCACATCGCAGCCGAAGAAATATACAGTCTGGCCAAGCAGAAATCCCCTCGCATGAGTCTCTCAACTGTATATCGGACCTTGCGGGTATTGAAGCAAGAGGGAATGGTTGAGGAACTAGACCTGGGCAACGAACGCTATCACTATGAGATCAAGCGTGAAGATCATCATCACATGGTCTGTCGAGGCTGTGGCAAGGTGATTGAGTTCAAGTGTCCTTTCAGCAAGGAGCTGATGGGTCGTTTAGCCGAGGAGAATAACTTTGAGATCACTGGGGTTTCATTAACCTTGCTGGGCTACTGTGATGATTGTTGGCGCAAGCGAGCAGAATAAAGCCAGAACTGAGAGCAAGGAGGGGTTGAATTGCTTTATATTCGATTAGCCAGAATATAAATGGCCAGGGCCGTAGGCACTGCAGGGCGATAGTCCTGAGCGAATATTTAAACAAAACCCGCACCCGAAGGGGCAAAATTCCCGCAATGGGGGATGTCCTTTTAGGACATCCCTAAAGGAATTTTGAGGGTTTTGTCATTTACTTTTGAGGATGAAAATGCAAGTGCTTGGCAATAGCGAATAAAT
>DAOVFE010000308.1 GCA_030673085.1 Anaerolineales bacterium
CAATCGAACGGATCCGGAGTCTGACTATCATCTGATGGGGATCAGCCAGGCTAGCCCAGCGTTCAAAAAGCAATTCAAGGCTCTCACCACTCGATAAAAGCCATCTCACCCTCCGTTCAAGAACCGCTGCGCGCAGATCAAGCCGACGGTAATATTCACGAATATCGCTGCTATCCATCGCAAAGCGCTCCTCGCCAGCCCAGACTTCCAGACAAAGCCAATCGGGCGCGTTGACCAACTCGCTCAAAGCCAGGGGCACATCATCAAAGATGCCATGCACCAGCGTTGCTTGATGTTGATCAGGATGGCCTTCTTCGAAAGTGCCACGTGTACCAAGATATCCGTTGCCGATGTTAAATATGGTCTCCTTATGATGTTGGGTTTCTGATTCGAAAGTCCGCTCTTCAATCAGCCACAACGCCCGACGCCGAACGCCATTGAGAATATCCGCTAGCCGCACCTTGGATAAATCGGGGAAAATAGCATCGGCACGGCCGACCCGCCTGATTGGGCCGATGCCAACAGTCCAGGCTCCGGCCGCTCGAGCTGCATCGATTCCAGCAGATGCATCTTCAACCACCAAGCAGTTTTCCTGTGGAGTATTTAAAAGATGCGCGGCGTGCAGGAATAGATCTGGCGCAGGTTTGTGATGGACCACGCTGTGGCCATCAGCGAGAGCATCGATGTGCTTCATCAAATCCAGGCGCTCCACTACTTCCTGGGCATTTCGACTGGCCGATACCACTGCAATCTTGAGACCTTGTTGTCGGCATTCCCGTAATAGCTCCTGCACTCCTGGGAGAAGGTCATCCGTCGAAATACCTCGAATGAATTCGCGGTAATAACTATTTTTGCGATCCATCATCTCCTGCGCCTTAGCTTCGCTTACCAGCTTGCCGCTCAGGAGCCGCCTTAGTGATTCACGCCGCGAAACGCCGCGCAGACGTTCGTTATCAGACCGAGTGAAGCGTAAGCCTTCCTCATCGGCCAATCGCTTCCAAGCCCGGTAGTGATATTCAGCAGTGTTGGCCAACACGCCATCCAGATCAAACAACACTGCGCCAATGGTCGGATGCTTCATCATTAAGCCCTTTTTCACATTCACATTCACTTTCCTTCTATGATTGATTACTCAAGTTATCAAGTAAGTAGATAGTTCCCCGGTTAGCCAGGTAGGTGCTTAAACTCCCGGCAAAGACCAGCCAGGGCAATCGCAGCCAAGTACTCAGCGCTGCTACCAGCAAGAGTATTAAGCAAAGGAACAGGCTGAAGCCTGGATACTTAAGAAATAGCACCAGACTATTGCGTAATGCTATGGCCATCCGGTGGTCTTCCTGCTCCAGGAGAAGAGGAAAAGTATACACCTGGAGTAAAATCCATAGAACCATTATGCCAATAAAGAGGCCTTGCGCCAAGTCCGTCCACCACATTTCAAGCTGGCCATAGAACCAAACATTAACGCCTAATAAGGTGAGGGCAAACAGATTCACCAAGCCCCAGCGGCAACCCAGCCATAAGTGTTGGCGGAAGCCATCTAAAAAAGTTCGCCATGAAATGGCATGCCGGTGTGCTAATTGATTTGTAGCGTAATACAATCCTGCTGTGGCCGCCGGAGCGCTGATGACCAATAACGAAAAGACAATCCATAATAAATTCATCATCGTTAACTCAGCCGCATCGTAATATGCGTCTACCAGCGCATTCCAGATAATGCCTCTAGCGCTCGTCCTTTTCATGAAAGTGATCCCGATTCGAGAAATGCAAGGTAATCCAATAGAAACATAATGCCGCGCACATGGTGAGTTGATTGATCCGGCGATAATGAGTAATCGTAATACGGATCCCAAGACCAAAATCCCCACTCTACATACGGATCATCTGCGTATGGCTCGCTGCTCCCCGGCATTACCTGTTTGGAAAGGCTATAATTAAAAGCGCCGAGAGCGGCATCAAGATAATCTTTGTCGCCAGTAATGTGATGTATCCTGAGCAAAGCAATCCCGATGTTGGATACATCGCCCGGTCCAACAATGGGTGTAACCACGTTACCATCCCGATCCAGAGTCATCATCCAGCTAGCGTCCGGCCGCTGATGCGCGAGGTGCCAGTCGGCAAATCTGCGGCACGCATTTATGAAGCGCCTCTCATGGGTCAGCTCGTAAAGAAATGCTAGACCACGCAATTCATCCGCTGCCAGATCGCTGTTGTAATACTCGTTATCTATCAAATAAAAGCTACCATCCTCAGCCTGAATGCTGAGCGCATGTTCTCCCCAACGAATAGCAATGTCCTGCCAGGACGAATCGCCTGTCACTAATGCCAAATCCAATAAGGCTTCAATAGCCCTACCCCACGAATCCCAGCCAAACTCCAAATTCGACCAGCTGCCCTTGTTCAGAAAGTACTTGGGCGAAAATCTATGACGCGCTGCCTGAAGGAGGTATCGACCGCTTTGCTGTGCCTGCTCCAACCATAACTCGTCCTCTGTTCGCCGATACAGCCCCAGCGCGCCGATGACAAACTCGGCGCTGAACTTCGTCCACACCTCGTAAGTGGCAATGCCGTCCCTCGCGCCGCCAACTACCACGCTCATTGGGTGGCTGACTACAAAATTTCGATAATAAAACGCCAGCGAACTGCTGGCGCGATCAAGCAATTGCTCATCTTGATAACGATCAAAGCTGGCCATCAACTGCCAACCAGCGAGAAGGTTAACGGTCTTAGGCGGCTCCTGGTAGCCGTCTGAAGCCCGGTAATGTCCATAGAAGGCGCCAGTCTTCGCGTCGAATTGCTGGGGCAGCCATTGGTA
>DAOVFE010000049.1 GCA_030673085.1 Anaerolineales bacterium
GGGATGATAATCGCGATTTTCGACTTTTCAGATAGCCCCTTCTTCTAAGGAAAAAGCCATAATGGGGGCGGTAGCTCCCAAACCCACACTTTCCACTCATCCCTACAGCAAGTTGTTGGGTTTCCTGGCTTTTTCCATGGGCCGGTAGCCCCCAAACTCCCACTTTCCACTCATCCCCACAGAAAGCTATTGGGTTTCATGACTTTTTCCCATGATGTCTCTTTTTCAGCACTCTTTTTAATATATTTGAAATTCTTTATTCGACCTGCTCAGTCAGATTTCGGATGAAGGAAGTGTAGGATACGAGGATGATTAAGGGTATGTGTATTGCCCGCCAGCGACTATTGTCCTCTATTACGGGAAAAAGCTAGAAAGATTGCCAGCGCACGACGCATGCTGTATAGGGCTTATTGTTGGGCGGGATGCATGGGCTGCGTGAAGAAAAACATCATCATGGGGTTTCCACCTCGTTCGTGAAGTCGGCAGGCTTCATTCGTGAAGCTGATAGGCCCCGTTCGCGATGCTTAAAGGCCTCGTTCACGATAGCGATAGGCTTTACCGCTTGCTGCGGGCTTCTTCACCCAGTTTTTGGGATAGCCAGAGTTTGCTAAATGCTGGGAGAGTTCAGTGAAGTGGGGAATCGTTAATAGTCGGAAGTGAAGACATTGTTGGCCGAGCGAGTCCAAGTTGCAATAGATAAAACCGTAGTTGCTGGACATCAATACAGGTGAGCAGCTGATAGCGAAGGGGTTTCCGCGGTTTGAACGGGGAGATATACCTTGCGAGGTGTTTGCGAAAAAGTATGAGACCGCGCTTTGGACCATAGTAATCGAGCATCCGATCCAAATGAAAATGGATAACGGCCGCGATTTCAGGCTGGGAGACTTCATCCCGGCTGCGGCGTTGGAAGATCCACGGATTGCCTATCGATGCTCGTCCGATCATTACACCATCGCACCGGGTGTGACGCTTCAGTCGTTCAATATCATCGATAGTATGTACATCCCCATTGCCAAGAACTGGGATTGAGACATGTTGTTTAATATCAGCGATGGCATCCCAATCGGCTTTGCCGCTATAGCCTTGGTTTCGGGTGCGCGCGTGAACAGCGATAAGTTGTGCCCCGCTTTCTTCAATGGCCTGGGCGACCTCTAAATAATTGCGACTATCGTTGTCCCATCCCAAACGGATCTTTGCTGTGATGGGAATGGTTAAGGCTTTTCTCAAGTTATCCATAATGCGAGCGATTTTAGCCGGGTCTCGTAGCAATCCGGCTCCAGCTCCGCGGCTGGAGACGCGGCGCACCGAACACCCCATATTAACATCAATAGCATCCGGATGGAGCTTGATAATTTGACGGACAGCCCTCAACAAACGATCTTCATCGTTATCCAAGATCTGAAAAACGATCGGCCTTTCCTCAGGAAAGAAACGCAGTCCATCCCAGGCAGAGGCCGCGCCTTGAAGTAACCCTATCGCATTGGCAAATGGGGTATAGCTTATTGAAGAGCCGAATAGGCGGCATAGAGCACGAAAGGGCGGATCGCAAAAGCCGCTCATCGGCGCTAGTATCAGATCGCCAAAGACCGGGATAGGGCCAAGGCTGAAGGCAGGGATATTCTCAGGCATAGACCATTATTTATACATTAAACCCGGATTTTTGTGTATGAATTCCATCGCTGGCCTTGTGGGCAGAGAGCAGACTGGGCTACAATCATAAGATGAGCTGGAATTTATTCGGACATGAATGGGCGGCGAAGTTGCTTCGCGGCCACCTAAAAAGCCAGAACGTGCGTCACGCCTATCTCTTTACCGGACTAGAAGGCGTTGGTAAGCGAACACTGGCTTTGCGTTTCGCCCAGGCATTGGATTGCACGTCAGCGCCTGAACCGGGAGAATTCTGCGGAAATTGTCGGGCCTGCCGGCTGATTGAGAGCGAAAGCTATCCTGATCTGCATATCGTCGAAGCCGAGCGAGGAACTCAGGTGGTAGTTGATCAGGTTCGTCAACTGCAGCGCCAGCTGGCTCTGGCGCCCTATGAAGGCCGCTGGCGGATCGCTCTTTTTCCGGCATTTGATCGGGCAAACATTTACGCTGCAAATGCGTTATTGAAGACCCTGGAGGAACCTCCCTCGAAGGTTATTATGTTGCTCACCGCTCGCTCGGCAGAATCTCTTCTACCTACAATTGTATCGCGTTGCGAGGTGATTCCGCTGCGAGCACCACCGATTGAAAAGCTGGCGCAGGCATTAATTGAGGACGGCATAGCCGAGGAACGCGCCCGGCTGTTGGCTTGTATTGCCGGGGGATGCCCGGGCACTGCATTTCGAATGATCAAGGATCCAACTTTACTAGAGCAGCGAACCGAATTTCTGGATGACCTCATGAGCTTGCTGTCCGGCAATTGGGCCGAGCAATGCAACCTCATCCGCAAACGTCTTCAAGCAAACTCAAGGAACATTAAGAAACAACGATCTCGAACGATTGAGATGCTAGATGCCTGGATTAGTCTGTGGCGAGATGTCTTGGTCGAAGCCTATGCGGCTGAAGTACCAATTGGAAATCCTGACCGGCGAGATATGGTGCATCGTCTGGCCAGTTCATTAGCTCCCGAAAGCGTCGTTTATGTTCTCCAACGGATAGAACATGCATTGCAGGATATTAGCCGCAATGCAAATATTCAACTGACGCTTGAGACATTGATGTTGGATATCATTGACGTGCAATCATTCTAATTGAGGACGAGTAGTACGAAATAGCAATGGGGGAATCAAACGCTAAGGGGACTACCTTATCAATCAGGGATTACAGGCAGCATAGCAGGCGCAGCCGTTAAAGCTGAATCTGCGAATGGAAACGATCAGCGAGGCTCGACCACAAGGCGAATGGCCGTGCGTTCCTTACCCTCAATATCTACAGTTGTAAATTCGGGGATGCAAACAACGTCCAGGCCATCTTCATGAAGATAGCCACGGGCAATAGCAACAGCTTTAACAGCTTGATTAACTGCCCCGGCGCCAATGGCTTGAACATCAGCGTGATTATGTTCGCGAACAACGCCGGCAATTGCACCGGCAACGGCAGAGGTACGTGAGTTGGCCGATACTTTAATGATATCCATCGGGCCTCCCCTTGGTTGATAGCTTCATTATTGCCCGATAATGTTGAATTATCGGCTCTTAACATTGTACTGGATTCGAGACGGTGAAGCAAGCCGGCTGGGTTCAATTACTTTGCCCATTTACCTTTGCAAGCTCATCGGCATTAAAAACTACTTCTTCTTTTCCAGAAAGCTTTTCATGGATCTTAGATACGATGAGATCAAGGTGGCTGGAATGGGCTACATAGTCGAGATCGTCGGCTGGGACGGCGAGAACAGGGCAAAATGTAAAGTTATCGATCCAGGATTCATATAGCTCGTTTAGGCGCTCAAGGTAATCCGGCTGTATTTGCTGTTCATATGTGCGCCCCCGCTGGGCGATCCGTTCAAGGAGGGTCTCGGTTGAAGCGCGCAAGTAAACAACGAGGTCTGGCGGTGGGAGGAAATCACTAAGAACGAGATATAGTTCGCGATATGTTAGGTAATCGCGCTCGCTCATATGGCCTTGTAAGTATAGATTATTAGCGAAAACCTCGGCATCTTCATAAACGCTGCGATCTTGAAGAGCTGAGGTAGGATGATTGCAAAGTTTGCGGTGGGCTCGCAGTCGTCGGGTGAGGAAGTAGATTTGTGAATGAAATGCCCATGAGCGCATGTCCTGGTAGAAATCGGACAGGTAGGGGTTTTCGGCCACGGGCTCGTAGAATGGCTCCCATCCAAGACGTTGAGAGAGCATTCCAACCAGAGTTGATTTTCCCACTCCAATATTGCCGGCAATCGCAACAAACTTTTTCATGGCCCTTTCCTCACGATAGCTAATATGCTCTTTTAAATCGGCCAGTTCGAGAGCGGATTTCTGTTTGAATCCTTCGGGAAACGGAAGATTGGGTTGACGCAAAGCGATGTTCAGATTTAATTAGGTTGAGCAACAAGATTAATCGAGAGTGTTGAAAAAGAGAGGAATCTTGCCGAAATAATAGTATATATGGGGTGGAAGCGTAGCTTCTACCCCATATATGCCATACTCTTTTATGGGTAAATATGTTTTTCAACATCCTCTTAATCTCCAGAGTCCGAGATGATGCTCGGCGCGCCAGGCTGTTTTGGGGATTCGTTAGCGCCCGAGCCAGAACTATATATGAATGATTGCGGGTCAAGAGAAAGAGGAGCGGCATGGCAGATTTTATCAATGAAAAGCCAGGCATATTGAAATGTCAATGGATAATTTTCGAGTGCACCCGGAATTAAATACAGCGAGCATTGGCAATAAACTGTATTCATGCGCTAGAAAATTTCGCCAGCTAACTCTCACTCCGAATGGTCTCCTTGGAAGGGCAACTCGGGCTGATAAGGTGGAATGCCCAGGGCGCTGCGAATGCGATTCGCAACTTGGCTTAGATGCTTGGGCTGGTGGACAAAGTCGAGTCGAGAGCTATCAATGGCCAGCACCTTTTCGGGGTGGCGGGTAAAGTGCGCGTCATAAGCCTGGTTTAGCGCCTCGATATAATCTCTTTCCATGTTGCGCTCATACGATCGGTCGCGAGATGCTATACGCTGCATAGCGATGTTAGTATCGGCTTTCAGATACACAATTAGATCGGGTTTGGGAATTCGCTCGGCCAGGGCTTCATGGACCAGATTGTATGTGGCTAGTTCGTCTCCGGTCAGGTTAATGCGAGCGAAGATAGCGTCTTTTTCAAACGTATAGTCGGAGATGAGGGTTCTCTGGCTTAAGTCGGAGTGGATTAGATCCATCTGTTGGCGATAGCGACTTAACAGGAAAAAAATCTGGGTCTGGAAAGCGTATCGCTTACGGTCGGTGTAAAAATTGGAAAGAAAGGGGTTTTGCTCAAATATTTCCAGCAGGACATCGGAACTAAAAACTGGCTGAAGGAGACGGGCCAGCGATGTTTTGCCTACGCCGATCACGCCTTCAATAGCAATATACATGGCCTAATCCTGATGCGATGGGAATTGATAGCTTTCGACTATAAGGATACTCGTATTCTTCTTATGAGGCAATAATTTACGACGGATATGATTATGAGAAGAAGCAAAATATCCCCGGCGCGCGACAGACGCTGTCGTTTATTCGATTAGCCAGAATATAAATGGCCAGGGCCGTAGGCCCTGCAGGGCGATAGTCCTGAGCGAATATTTAAACAAAACCCGCACCCGAAGGGGCAAAATTCCTGCAATGGGGGATGTCCCTAAAGGACATCCCTAAAGGAATTTTGAGGGTTTTGTCATTTACTGCGGGGCTCTTGCCTAAATTTCAGATAGACCTTAAACAGATAAGCCGCCGGCGAATGAAAAATTAGAGCGGGATCCTCTTGGACCGTGGCCTGAAAGGGAGACGAGATCTTACGACGAAAGGGCAAGGGTAGTGCAATTTCATTGACCAAAAGATTCGGCGCTTCGCGCAATCGCATGCTAGGAAGGCTAAGGGGTGGACGTGATGGCGGGTTGGGTGGCTGGAATCAGGGACCAGACGGTTAGGCCATCAAAAGAAATTGTAGTTAATCCAGTATCTCCTGTTTGAACTATCAGACCCAATTTGCCGGAAGCGATTTTGTTGTCTCTAGTACTGAAGACCTCAATTTCATTTATATAGAAGCGAAACTCATCGCCACTGGCCCAAATGCCGAGCCGATTATCGGCTGGCGATCCCGGGAAGACGACAAAGGTTTCGGTTTTGGGGATAAGAATCGATTTGCTATCTTGTATGAAGCGCGAAACTTTTGCTCCGCCGTCGCAGTAGAGCATGAACCGATAATGCTCATTGTCGGGATTGACGCGGAACATAATGCCATACTGATCATCGGGAGAACATATTTCAGTGTGCGCAGTGAGCTCCAGGTAAAAGTCCTGGAGTTCAAGCCGCGGGCTAGGAGAATAGCGAAAAGTTTCCGGCTGATGTACGACGATGGTTAATTTGCCATCTTGCAGGGAGATAACTCCACGGGGATCTTCTACTGTTCCCCAACCCGAATCGCGGCTAAAGGTTTCGTGATAGATTACCGAACCCAGGCCGGCAAACAGGTCAGGCGTAGGGCTAGGCTTCGGTTCAGGGGTGATAGTAACAGTTGGAATCAGGGTGGGAAACACAAATGTGGGGGTTAAGGTTGGCGGGCGAAGAGTGGGCGTAGGCGTTGAAACATATACAACACTAAGGCAGGAGCTCAAACTAAGGCTTCCGAACGCGCAAACTAAAAGTGCGGGTGCAATTTTGCACAATCCCCTGAGAACTGATGCCCGGCGTTTTGAGTTCATGCGAAAAAGCCTGGATCCTCCACTCAGTGCGAATTGCACACAGTCGCTTGCAGCTGGGGTCTTCATTTCGGTTGGCGATTTGTGTTTGCATGCATATAGATTAATACCCATTTCAGGATTACCAAACTATTGTATTTATTTTTTTTTCAGGGCTCTAGATACCAAAGGGAAAAATCATCGAAATAAACAGTAAGCCCCGGTGTTTCATACGCATTGGCAAATAAACCGAATGTTCCTGAGAAGTAGCTGTAATCTTCTACATTTGAAAGGATTTCGCCATTGGCAGCGGCGTAAAGCGTATTGCCTTTTGCGACAAAACCCACGCGGTTGGTCGAATTGGGTCCGGTGCGAATAAGCGGCGTATTCGTCCAATCCAGTAATACGAGCGGCGCCGCATCGCTATAGAACTTACGGATTCGATAGCTGCCATCGCATGCAAATTCGAGTAAATACCCGCGACCATAGTTGTCGCCGCCAATGCGAATGGCCAAGCCGGCGTTATCCTTACCTGCACAGTTGCCCATCTTGGCTGTCACTTCGACATAAAAATTAGCAGCCTGTTGGTTTGATGTGCTCCACGACAGGTAAGTATCGGCGAGATGGTCGGTGGCGCGTAGCTGGCCATCCTCCCATAGGTTCGTGGCGATATTCTCATAATCGAACTCATACCAGGTGAAGCGATTGTCAAAGTTATCCAGGTAATCAGGTGATGATAGATTCAGCCCCTGACGCGGGTCGTCAGGAGGCAAAGGCGGATATGTCGGGGTTGGGCTGGGACCCGATGTGGCAGTAGGAGTGGGGGTTTGAGTTGGCGGAAGCATGGCAGTGGCCGATGGCAGCGTGGTTGGGCTGGGAAAAGGTGTGGCAGAGGGATTTGCTGCATCAGCCGTTGTTGTGGCGGCCAGAGAAGTTGCTGTCGCGTTGGCAGGCTGTACATTGCAAGATGTTAGGGCTAAGGCGGCCAGAAGAAGGATGAAGGTTATTAGTGGTTTAATTAATTTCATTCGCTTGTCCGATCAATAATTGGGTTCTTTCACTGAAAAGGATTATAAAGCGAATTTAGCATAATGTCCCAATCAAATCTTTAAGTTAGGGTGATTAAATATGAGTGATAAGGATTGAAGGAGGCGATTGGCTGACAAGCGTTTGCTCACAGTTGTTGCTTGTGATGATCTTTAATTGGGATTGGAAAAAGGGAAATACTTTACCAAAGAGTCGGATATTTGCCAAAAGCATATATGACTTGTCTCTTTCCTTTGCCGGTTTTTTCGGTAGACTAAAGGAGAAATCAAAAGGATCAATGGAAACAGGAGGAGCTTTTTAGGGAGGGCTGATAATGAACTATCGCCGGATGGGCAACACCGGGTTGAAATTGAGTGAAATCGCGCTTGGATCTTGGCTGACGTTTGGCGAACAGATTGACGATCGCCTGGCGACCGATCTCTTGCATATAGCCTATGACCATGGCGTCAATTATTTCGACAATGCAGATGTGTACGCGGATGGTCGGGCTGAAGAAGTGATGGGCGCAGCCATTAAAGATCTGCCGCGCGAGAGTCTGGTTATTTCAAGTAAAGTCTATTGGCCTACTATGAAAGGCGTGAATGGTCGCGGCCTTTCACGCAAACACATTATGGAATCCTGCCATGCCTCGCTGAAGCGAATGGGCATCGATTATTTAGACCTGTATTTCTGCCATCGGTACGATCCGGAGACGCCGCTAGAAGAGGTTGTGCGGACAATGGATGATTTGGTCCATCAGGGCAAGGTGCTTTATTGGGGAACGTCGGCATGGCGAGGGGATCAGATTGGACGGGCGGTTGGTCTGGCTCGTCAGTGGGGGCTTTATTCTCCTTCGGTTGAGCAGCCGCATTATAGTATGTTCGTCAGAGCCAGGGTGGAAACTTCCACTGTGCCGGCGGCTGAAGATCATGGCTACGGAATAGTAACCTTCAGCCCACTGGAGCACGGTGTGCTTAGTGGAAAATATAATGATGGTGTACCTGAAGGAACGCGCCTATCGCAAGATGCCGAATGGGCAAAGAAGGTCCTGACTGAAGAGAGGTTGGCGCTGTCGCGAGAACTGGGCAAATTGGCGGCTGAGATTGGCGTCAGTCAGGCACAGCTTGCCATAGCTTGGCTGCTACGGCTACCTCAGATCACCAGCGTGATCACCGGAGCCTCAAAGATCAAACATCTGGAAGACAACCTTGGCGCGGTTGAGATGAAGGAGAAACTCACACCCGATGTGCTTGAAAGGATCGAAACGATCCTCGGCAACGATCCGACAGCCATCCGCTAGATGAATGGAGCTCGGATCTTGTTGTGCTCGCTATGCGATTTAAATTGCCGTAATTTGATTAATGCGTTTGGCGGCAGATATGCAAACCATCGAGCATTTGGGAAAGTCTTATGCAGAGCGCTGATTGTGAACTGACGAGCCGGCAAGCTTAGTCAAAAAGCCTCAAGCCACGCTCTGAGGCGAACGTGATGCGGAATAAGATGTTGCGATAGGGGCTATTCCAAAATATCCCCCCTTTTCCTATTGATGACTTCCTTTTTTCAGTGGACTTATCCGATATATAAAGTAATATGATCCATAGCAAAGTAGAGTTTCTGGCGCGAAGAGTATTTCTCTGATTGGTCAGCAAATGGTGACCTGAATATTCGAATTTGCAATCGATAGACGCAATTAGCGCTAATGCGATAAGGTAAGTCTTGTTGGTATAGG